>NZ_JAEQCE010000004.1:213537-244634 GCF_020738665.1 Microcoleus sp. PH2017_08_TRC_O_A | reverse complement strand
TTGAACAGGTGAATTTTTGGGCATATTCATCAACAAAAATTCTGACCATGGAATTATTTTTGCCATGATTACCCAACGATTATTCTCTGATAATTGTCCTTGTCCGTGAAGGTCAAAGTTGGACACTGCTTTTGGGGCCCTAGTCAAGTTTTCGGTACATGAACGAAAGTGATGCTGTGCATGGCTTTTGACTAATTTTAGCTCATAGTCTAACACATTACCAGCGCCGATCGCGAGTCAAAGTTTTTTCAGGTAAGGGTTTTAGGCTTATTCAGCAAGCCCTAGCTAGCACTTTCGCCTGTTACAGAACCTTTTTTACAAAACTTTCCTTGTTTCTTTAGATTCGTTTTGCTTGTCGGTACGATCGCCCACTTATCGGCTCGATCGCCCACTTATCGGTACGATCGCCCACTTATCGGTATGATGGAATCAATGACGTGGCGATCGACTGACTCACTCTTTTAAGATACAAGGGGCGGGTTCACCAACAATAATTGCCACTCAACCAATAATCTCAAAAACCCGCCCCCACCCAACGGTAAATCACTTCCCTAAATCAACCGGAAATTAGCAGAAGTAATCGCATTAGCACTCACTCCAATCATCACACCCAACTCCTGTCCCGTCAAGACATTTTTGATGAGAGTTCCCTGAGTATTTTGAGTTATTGCTAACTGATTAAAACTTAAACCACCGCTTAATCCAATTAAATTTTGACCGACGGTAAAATCAGAGATTATGTCAAATCCTTCACCTGATTTCAAGACAAAGATATCGTTACCGCTACCGCCAATCAAACTATCATTACCCAATTCTCCGTAAAGAATATCATCACCTTTACCGCCTAGAAGAGTATCATTATCTTCCCCTCCGTACAGGGTGTCATTTCCTTCACAACCTCCCAAAATATCTGCTTGTTCATTCCCTCTGATAAAATCATTTCCAGCCCCGCCGCAGATGGTATCCGAACCCTCATTTCCAAGCAGGGAGTCATTACCTTCACTACCAAGGATGATGTCATCACCTTTACCTCCAAATAAGGTGTCATTACCCTTGCCACCATCGATAAAGTCATCATTTCGATTCCCATAAACGATGTCATCACCTTCGCCGCTATTTAAGGAGTCATTGCCTTTACCTCCAAAGATTAAATCCTTGCCCAATTCACCCAGAATGATGTCGTTTCCTTCATCTCCAAATAGGATGTCATTGCCTTTGCCACCGCTGATAAAATCGTTGCCTTTGTTGCCGTTGAAAATGTCGTTTCCGCCGCCACCATATAAGTTGTCCTTCCCGGAAGAAGCATCAAATATATTGCCGTTGTTGCTGCCGAGAAATTCATCATTTTTGGCAGTGCCTATTTGAATGCCGGATACACCGAGTATGGTATTTTCAACTGCATTGGGTTGGTTTAAGTTGGGATAGTCAATTTTGTCGCAGATGCAGTCATCGTTGGGGATGTTGTTAGTTATTGGCGTTACCGATGGTGTTGGCGTCGGTGTTGGCGTCGGTGTCAGCGTTGGTGCGGGTGTTGGTGTCGGTGTTTCCGCAGGCGTTGGTGTGACTATCGGTGTCGGTGTTGGCGTTACGAATGGTACAGGAGTTGGCGTTGTGACAGGAGTTGGTGTTGTTACCGGAGTTGGTGTTGTTACCGGAGTTGGCGTTGTTACCGGAGTTGGTGTTGTTACCGGAGTTGGTGTTGTTACCGGAGTTGGTGTTGTTACCGGAGTTGGTGTTGTTACCGGAGTTGGGGTTGTTACCGGAGTTGGGGTTGTTACCGGAGTTGGTGTTGTTACCGGAGTTGGTGTTGTTACCGGAGTTGGTGTGGTGACAGGTACGGGAATATTCACGCCAAAAGTACCTAAACTGCTAGCAGCATTCAAATTACCAAGCGCATCTTTAACCTGACTTCCTTGCAAATTAACCGTGTAAGTAGCATTATCAGCATTATCCCAAATTCCACCTGGGGGCGTCAACGAATATGTCGCTGTACGCGGTGTACCATTTCCGATGGGTGTTGCACTAATAAAGGTAGCAGGAATAGCACCACCTGACCAATTTACAACAACATCAGAATTATCTAAACTGCTAACATCAACTCCACTATTATCGCTGAAAGTAACTGTCAATGTCTGACTTGTACCACCCGCTGTAGTAACGTTAGAAATTGCAGCCAAATTAGCAGTAGGTGCTGTAATATCGGCAGTGCGAGTCAATTGAGCCGCAGCGGTATTGTTATTACCTGCTGTATCAGTGGCTTTAGCTGCGGGAACATCTACGGTGACAGCGCCAGCGGCTGTTGGTGTAACTGTGAAATTATAAGTTGTACCAGTACCTGTAAATCCGCTAACAGTTCCGTTAGCAACAGTCACACCAGTTGTAGTAAATCCTGTGACGCTTTCGCTGAATGTTGCTGTGACTATGAATGGTGCGTTTGTGGTGGTTGGTGATGTTGATGTTAAGGCTACTGTGGGTGCGGTGATATCGGCAGTGCGAGTCAATTGAGCCGCAGCGGTATTGTTATTACCTGCTGTATCAGTTGCCCGCGCTGCTGGAACATCTACGGTGACAGCGCCAGCGGCTGTTGGTGTAACTGTGAAATTATAGGTTGTACCGCTACCTGTAAATCCGCTAACAGTTCCATTAGCAACAGTCACGTCGCTTGCGATAAATCCTGTGACGCTTTCGCTGAATGTTGCTGTGACTATGAATGGTGCGTTTGTGGTGGTTGGTGATGTTGATGTTAAGGCTACTGTGGGTGCTGTAATATCGGCAGTGCGAACAAGTTGGGTGGCTGCGGTATTGTTGTTACCTGCTGTATCTGTGGCTGTAGCTGCGGGAACATCTACGGTGACATTGCCAGTTGCAGTTGGTGTAACTGTGAAATTATAGGTTGTACCGCTACCTGTAAATCCACTAACAGCGCCATTAGCAACAGTCACGTCGCTTGCGATAAATCCTGTGACGCTTTCGCTGAATGTTGCTGTGACTAAAAAGGGTGCGTTTGTGGTGGTTGGTGATGTTGATGTTAAGGCTACTGTGGGTGCTGTAATATCGGCAGTGCGAGTCAATTGAGCCGCAGCGGTATTGTTATTACCTGCTGTATCAGTGGCTGTAGCTGCGGGAACATCTACGGTGACAGCGCCACTAGCAGTCGGTGTAACTGTAAAAGTATAAGTTGTGCCGCTACCTGTGAAATTGCTAATCGCACTGTTAGTCAAATTCACGTCGCTGGGAATAAATCCTGTGACATTTTCGCTGAATGTTGCTGCGACTAAAAAGGGTGCGTTTGTGGTGGTTGGTGATGTTGATGTTAAGGCTACTGTGGGTACAATTGTGTCTACAACTATGGCTTTGTTATCAGCTAAAGATTGTCCCGCAGGAATAGTTAATGTTGCATTATTTGCCGCAGCATCTCTTAAGGTTGCACCTGTTGCTAAAGTTATGGTTGTTGAGTTGAGATCCGTGCTGTTTTGTCCGGCGGCTGGAGTGTATGTGCCGACAGCAGATGTGCCGGTGAAAGGTGCAATAGTAACAGTGCCGCCTGTGTCTAAAGCGACTGTCATATTACCGCCTGCTAATGTTACTGCTTCGCTGAAGTTGACGGTGACGTTGATGTTGCCAGTTGTGCCGTAACTACCATCGACGGTGGTAGAGGTGATGTTGGTGATGGTGGGTGCAACGGCGTCAATAACTATGGCTTTGCTGCCGCCGAGGGAGTTGGCTGTGGCTAGGGCGGGGAGGGTTAAATCGGCATTCGTAGCCAAATTATCTTGAATTGTGCCACCGTTGAGAGTAAGCGCACTGGTAGAGAGATATTCTAAGTCAGCAGAAGTGTCCCCAGCTTGTACTAAATAGTTGAAAGTGAGTGCAGTACCGCCACTACCACTAGCATAGGTGGCAAATTGGTCGGTTGTACCGGTTTCTAATTGCAGTTGGGGTGTGCCAGTGACAGTCACGGCAGCATCGAAGGTGACGGTGATGGCAATAGTAGAACCTACACCGTAACTGCCGTCAGCAGTGGTGGCGGTGACAGCGGTAACTTTGGGGGTGGTGGTGTTGAGCAGGATGGAGGCGGTGCCGCTGCTTCTGTTCGCCACAGCTAAGTCTGGTTTCCCGTCGCCGTTGAAGTCGCCGATGCTGACGGAGCGGGGGCTACTGCCAGTTGGGAAGTCAACTTGGGTGGCGAAAGTGGGGTGGGGGTGGTAGCTCCCGTGGGGGTGGTGTTGAGCAGGATGGAGGCGTTGTTGCTGCCGAAGTTCGCCACAGCTAAGTCTGGTTTCCCGTCGCCGTTGAAGTCGCCGATGCTGACGGAGTAGGGGTTATTGCCAGTGGTGAAGTCTACTTTGGGGGCGAAGGTGGGGGTGGTGGCACCGATGGGGGTGGTGTTGAGCAGGATGGAGGCGGTGCCGCTGGAGATGTTCGCCACAGCTAAGTCTGGTTTGCCGTCGCCGTTGATGTCGCCGATGCTGACGGATGAGGGGCGACTGCCACTGATGGAGCTGACGGATGGGGGGCGACTGCCAGTTGGGAAGTCAACTTTGGTGGCGAAAGTGGGGGTGGTAGCTCCCGTGGGGGTGGTGTTGAGCAGGATGGAGGCGGTGCTGCTGCCTAAGTTCGCCACAGCTAAGTCTGGTTTCCCGTCGCCGTTGAAGTCGCCGATGCTGACGGATGAGGGGCCACGGCCAGTTGGGAAGTCAACTTTGGTGGCGAAAGTGGGGGTGGTAGCTCCCGTGGGGGTGGTGTTGAGCAGGATGGAGGCGTTGCCGATGCTGCCTAAGTTCGCCACAGCTAAGTCTGGTTTGCCGTCGCCGTTGATGTCGCCGATGCTGACGGATGAGGGGCGACGGCCAGTTGGGAAGTCAACTTGGGTGGCGAAAGTGGGGGTGGTAGCTCCCGTGGGGGTGGTGTTGAGCAGGATGGAGGCGGTGTCGCTGGAGTAGTTCGCCACAGCTAAGTCTGGTTTTCCGTCGCCGTTGAAGTCGCCGATGCTGACGGAGTTGGGGTTATTGCCAGTGGTGAAGTCAACTTTGGGGGCCAAGCCTAGTACGCCGCTGTAGGTTTTGAGGGCCTTGGGGTTAAATGGTACTCTTGCTTCTATAGGACCTGTTTGTATTTCTAGGTTCCAGTCTCCCCCTAATTCAGTGCTGCCGGTGAGGTTGGCTGAGGCGGCGATGTCTGCACCTGTGATTTCACTGAGTCGTTTGAGGAAGTTTTTGCCTGTTTCTCCTTTGGCTACTTCGCAGCCATATAATAGGATATCTCCGTTTTCTGTGAGGGAATTTCCCCACTGTTGGAGTTGGGTACTGAATTTTTCTAAGTTGCTGTGATTCAGGGTTTCTGTGCTCAGGTTGATGCTGCCGGGGCTGCCGTGGGAAATGATATGAATAGCTGCAACATTACTTTCGGCTGCTAGGGCTTCGGTTATTTGTGCGATGCCGCTGATGCGGTCATCTAAAATGACTATTTTGGCGCCTTCATCTGCTCCTTTTATCAGGTGTTGATAATTCTCTACGGCCGAGTCTAGGAAAATGATTTGTTTCTGTACGGTTGGTAAGTTCATTGTAGGTACAATTGTGGATATCTATTGTTGACATACAGCTCCGACAGGAGTTAAGCTCCCTATTACAGGGAGCGATTTCTCGCTCCAGATAACTGATACAAAATCTGGGTTTACTACCCGTTGATGGTATTTTTGGTCATGGCGAATCCAGCGAAGCGGCAGCCCAAAGGGCAGCCTTCACTAACGCAGAGACTTAAAAGACTTGCGAAGTGCAGCACAAAATAGTCCGCGGTCAGTTATCAAGGGATATCTAACCTGGATCTGCTACGATCGTGGGAAATGAACGCAGAAAACTAACTACGTTTGCTTGTAGCTGCCAGCAGATGACTAAACTCCCGAACGGACCAGTCATCACCGGGTGAAAGCGTGGATTTTGACGCTGCAAAGCTGCCAGCAAAGTAAAAACTGAGCGTGGCACTCCCGCTGGGAATTATGATATTAATTACTGCCTATTTGAGTTCACTCGTGGCAGTTAGATGCGACCTAGTAAAATATTTACAGCGCTTCTGAGCAAGATAAGGTACACCCGATCGTACCGAGAACCGAATTTGCAAGGATGTTTTTCTACCCGATCTAGTTGTGGAAGGCTATAGATGCACTTATTTTTTTTACCATAGTTTGCAAAATATTGCAACCCTTTCTCCAAATTTACTATATCTCTAAGAATGCCGATCGCGCCTTGACTTTTGCTTTGTATTATGGGTCTGCATCTGGGGAACTGACAAGTCGGATCTCAGATCGAACTTATCCCAAATCCGCTTTGGATACATACCTAGGGCTTGCGCGACGAGACAGGATAAGTTTTTCACCACAGGCACGCGCCAACATTTGCGGCTTTAGTTCGAGATGAAGGATTTATAAATAATATAAATAACCGGGATTTAGTATGATATTATTTCCATCCTATCTTTATACCCAATAAAAATAATTGGTGGCGCGGACACCAAGTCTGTACTGCGAACTAATCTTAGGGCACTCGATCGACCGGATGCCATCTCAATTCCCAGATCATTAATTTGAGGCAATTATTGCCAGCGAACCAGGTGCTAAAATAATTGCGATACTTAAATTGTTAACATTCGATCGAACATTAACAAATGTCTCAAAGTAATTCCGCAGAAATCATGTACGATCGCGCCCTAACCCTCCAAAAACAAGGTGACTGGGAAAGCGCGGAAAAAGAATACCAGCAGATAATCGCCCAGCAACCTGATTGCGCGCCCGCCTATTTCCAACTGGGAAATGCTAAGTTAGTCAAGCAGGAATGGCTTGGGGCGATCGAACTTTACCGCCAAGCTTTAAATCGCGAACGTCGCTACTCTCAAGCATGGTACAATCTAGGAGTATGTTGGGAAAATTTAGGAGAAATTGAGGAGGCGATCGGGGCTTACCAACAAGCTGTAACGTACAATCCTAATTATGCGATCGCCCTTAACAGTTTAGGAGTCTTGCTTACCCAACAAGAAAAACTCCTCGAAGCCAAAGCTTGCCATCAAAAAGCTGTAGAATTGCAACCAGATTCTCTTACTTATCGCGGCAACTTAGCTAACCTTCAATATCGCTGCGATGAAAACAGCGAAGCCGCAGCCAACTATCGAAAAATTTTGCAACTTGATGCGAATAATATCAATGCAATGGCAGCTTTGGTAAAAATCAATCAAGGAATTTGCCAGTGGGATACTCTCGCAGCCGACAGCGAAAGAATGTGGCAAATCGGCGCAACTTTAATTGAGCAAAATAACTTACAAGATTTATCTATTTTTGATTTTGTGATGTTTTCACCCTTTACGGCTGACAGACATCTCGCAATTACTCGCTACTTCTCTCAACTTACCAGCAGTAGAGTTAAACAAAATTATTTTCCCCCTCACATTCCTCCGGCTACATCTCCCAAAACTTTGCGAATCGGCTACATCGCCGGTGATTTTTACCAACACGCTTTAACGCATTTAATGGGTGAATTATTCGCTTTGCACGATCGCGCTAAATTTGAAGTATTTGCCTACTCTCTCGGCCCCGACGATGGCAGCAATGAACGGCGAAAACTAGCAGCAGATTGCAACAAATTTACCGATTTGCGGGGAATGCTGGCGGAAGCAGCAGCCGAAACAATCTATAATGACGGCATTCATATTCTCATCGATATGGGAGGCTACACCCTATATTCTAATCCGAGAATTGTTGCCATGCGTCCCGCTCCGATTCAAATTAATTATTTAACTTATGCTAGCACTATGGGTGCTGATTTTATTGATTACATTATCACCGATAATATTGTAACGCCACCGCGCCTTGCCGAGTTCTTTAGCGAACAATTTATTTGCCTGCCAGACTGCTATCAAATTAACAACGATCGGCGAGTTTGTCCGGCAGAAGATCCGCAAATTAAACTTAAAAATCCCAAAGCTAAATACGGCTTGCCAGAAAATACCTTTGTCTTCGCTTGTTTCAATCACAGCCGCAAAATTGAACCCATAATTTTTAGCGTGTGGCTGCACATTTTAGAGCGCGTACCTGATAGCGTGCTGTGGCTGCTAGACAGCAATTCCGAAGCCACAAACCGCCTGCAAGCTGAAGCTAAATTGCGCGGAATAGATCCCAAACGCTTGATTTTTGCACCGCGATTGTTTCAGGAAGAACACCTAACGCGCCACATTTGGGTTGACTTATGTCTCGATACTTTTTATTGTAATGCTCATACGACGGGTAGCGATGCTTTATGGATGGGAATTCCCTCGATTACTTGTCCTGGTGAAACTTTTGCCTCGCGGGTGGGTGCGAGTTTGTTAAATGCAGTGAATTTACCGCAATTGGCAGTCAATAATTTAGAGGAATACGAACAATTGGCAGTGCATTTAGCAACTCACCCTCAAGAGTTGCAAAAGCTAAAAGATTACCTCAATGAAAACCGCCGACAATTGCCGTTGTTTGATACTCCTCAAACCGTGCGGCATTTGGAATTAGCCTATCAAATGGTTTGGGAAAGATATCAATCCGGTGAGTTGCCGGGGGCGATAAGTGTCCCGCAATTAGAAAAAATAGAAACAGCAGATTTACCGAGGAACTTGACAACCAATTCGTGCGATAATTTAACTAATACAACAGCGGAAAAATTAGCAAATATAACAGATAAAAATATGGAAAACGGCCAGCAGCGAGAAACGATCGGTAGTGCGGATGCGCCGCATAGTTTAATTGGCGATCGCGATTTACCAGCTTGGTTAAATTCTCAAAATATCTCCCTGGCTTGTACTACCTATCAAACTAGCAGGTTAATGTTAATTGGGAATAATCCCGAAACCAATACAATTTCTGGATATTGGCGAATATTCGATCGCGCAATGGGACTTTTCTGCACGCCGGAACGCCTTTATCTCAGCTCAAAATATCAACTCTGGCAATTAGATAATGTGCTGGCTGCGGGTGGACAACATCAAGGTTACGATCGCCTTTACATACCGCGCATCGCCCACACCACAGGAGATATCGACATTCACGATATCGCTGTTGATAAAAATAACCAAATTCTGTTTATCAGTACCTTGTTTAATTGTATCGCTACTTTGAGCGATCGCCACAGTTGCAAACCTTTATGGAAACCACCGTTTATCTCACAATACATCAACGAAGACCGCTGTCACCTCAACGGTTTGGCAATGGTGGATGGAGAGGCAAAATATGTCACAGCGTCGAGTCAGTCGGATGTGGTGGATGGTTGGCGCGATCGCAGAAAAAATGGCGGTATCGTGATTGATGTCGCATCTAATGATATCATCGCTACGGGATTGTCGATGCCGCATTCACCTCGCTGGTATCAAGATAAGTTGTGGTTGCTGAATTCGGGGAGAGGAGAATTTGGTTATGTCGATTTAGAGACAGGGAAATTTCAGGCGATCGCATTTTGTCCGGCATATGTCCGAGGATTGGCTTTTTGGCAAAATTGGGCGATTGTTGGATTGTCGAAACCGAGGGGTGGTGACAATACTTTTAGCGGTTTAGAGTTGGATGAGTTGTTGGTAGCCAAAGATGCTGAGGCTCGCTGCGGTATGATGGTGATAGATTTGACTACTGGTGCGATCGTACATTGGTTGCGGTTTGAAGGAGTTGTCACGGAACTTTATGATGTGCAGGTGATTCCTCAAGTGCAAAAGCCAATGGCTTTGGGTTTTCAAACGGAAGAAATTGCTCAGTTAATTACTTTGGAACTTTAACCGCTGATGGTGGCGGATGGACGCACGGGTAGCTAGAAACCGGGTTTTTGCGAGAATACTTCGTTACTGTCGGTAAAAATCGTAAAAACCCGGTTTCTTGGATTGTGCGCGAGGGTCAGAAATGTTAAGATAGAGTTTGTTTTGTAACCTCTACATAAATATGTTCTAACCGCACCGGATAGCGAGCTATTGAATCAATAGAAATCCCATCAAAACGCAAAATAATATCCTTTAATTCCAAACGTTCCGGCAGCCAAAAAGCCAAATCGCTACCGTAGCGGCGGGGAATAAAACTGTATTCTGCTGCGCGGGCGATGACTTCAGCTTCTGCGTCGGTTTTAACCACAATAATTTCCTGAGCCGGAATTAGTTTTTGCAACTCCTCCAAACTGCCCTCAGCCACAATACTACCATTCTTTAAAATCCCAATTCTCTGACACAAACGCTCAGCTTCATCCAACAAATGAGTTGTTAGCAAAATCGTAATTCCTTCCGATTGCAAACGCTGAATCAACTCCCAAATTTCATAACGAGCCTCAATATCTAAACCAGTTGTCGGTTCATCTAAAATTACTAATTTAGGCTGGTGAACCAAAGCCACCGCAATATTCAAACGGCGCTGCATTCCTCCGCTCAAAGTTTCCACCGGACTTTGAGCTCTATCTATCAAATTTACTGCTTTTAAGCATTGTTCTACTTGATATCGGCGCTGTTGGCGCTCTAAACCATAAATTTGAGCAAAAAAATTGAGGTTTTCTGCACAGCTAAGGCTTTTGTAAAGCAAATTTTCTTGAGGCGCTACACCGATTAACAGTTTAGTAGCTTCCGAAACAGGTTCGCCATTGATGAAAACCTTACCGCTGTCAGCATTTAGCAAATTGCATAAAATATTGATAGTTGTAGTTTTGCCCGCCCCATTTGGCCCCAGCAAACCGTAAATTTCGCCAGCTTGAATGTGCAGTGTTAAATCGTTAAGCACTGAACGTTCGCCGTAAGCCTTATTTAGCTTTTCTATTTGCAGCACTGCTTAAAATCTCCTAGTTTTTTCTCTAAATTATCTTTGAATTCCCTGATTTATTTAAAGTCTTCTTTCTACTCTTAACATCCGCCGATATGACAGCCATCCGCCTGCGATCATCGAAATAGCAAATATGAATAAAAACCAGAAGTGCGATTCAATATCCGCAAAATCTTTGCCGTTAGCCCACACGCCTATCAGCGCTTCGTTCATATGATAAATCGGATTGTACTGGGCGAGATCCAGCAGGGTTTTGGGGAACAGCGCAGTTGGCAAAAATGCACCTCCTAAAATCAACAAAGGAACGCCGAAAGCGGCTACTAGCGAGTTGACATCTTCCGTGCGCCTCGCAAACTGCGTCCCCAGAATAAAGCCAACTCCTACGTAGGATACAATGCTGAGTAGAATAATCGCGCATCCTAACAGAATAGATCCTTGAAATTGTGCTCCCAAACACGCTGCGATCGTGTATACTAAAAGTACCTGACCGATGCCGATCGCGCTGTGAGCCAGAAAAATTCCTAAAAAGTAGGAAGTGCCACTCAGGGGGGAAACAAATAAGCGCTTGAGAGTATGCTGTTCTCGCTCTGAGACTACCGTGGCTACACTGCCGCCGAGACAGCTAAAAAATAAAGCGGCTCCTACTAAACTTGCAGGTGCAGCACTTTCAAAGGCTTTGGCTGTGGTGAGATTGGCGCGTTCTTTTAAAATTAAACCATTGATTAGCAAGATAGAAATTGGAAAAATACTCCACAAGACTAAGCTGCGCCGCCGCCTTCCCAATTCAATTAAAATTCGCTGCGCTACTGCGAGGGTTTCATACCAGTATTTCATAGGGATTGTGTTAGCATTGTAAGAATTGGAAATTGACATCAAGTCCGAAAAGAATCAACACAATCAAATTGGTTCGTAGTGAGGACTTTAGTCCGCATCAATCCGAGGACTCGCATTCCGAACGATCAAATTGGTTCGTAGTGAGGACTTTAGTCCGCATCAATCCGAGGACTCGCATTCCGAACGATCAAACCTTCTTGATGGCATTGAATTTACCGGAAATTATATGATTATTGATAATAACGCCACGGCATATTATACCATAGAAATACTAAGAATGTTAAATTTCAATAAAAAACCCGCCCGCGCGGGTTTTGTGATTTGACCAGACTAGGTTTTAAATTTTCGGTGTCTGTCGCTGCGCTCATTTAATACTAAAGTTCGTACCTCTGTAACATCCTTGAAAAGAAGTTAAACTTGTACGGTTTGTCTGTTCGAGTTTAGTCACGAGGGAGGGAGTATTACTTTCAGGATTTGTACCCCACTTGTAAATAAAGTCGCCGATGTAGTTTCCGGTTGCTTCGTAGCTGTGCACTTGTATCGGAATTCCCGAAACTCCTGAAACTGTTTGGTTGTTGTATCCGTTAACAATGATTTTCTCGATAACTGCTCCGGGTTCTACAGTCACGTTCCAGTTGACTGGTTCGTAGGCCGAAAGTGCAAGTATTATTGGCTTGTTGCGGCGTTCTACTTTGACTTGGATAGCACTTTTCGACAAATTTGCCTTCCCGTGTTCGGCATTAGCTTCGTAAACACCAATCAAATGAAGTTCTTTGTCTCCGGTTGACGAACCAACATAGGCTGAAAAATCGTCGGAACCGCCAATCCCGCAGTTGGCGGCCGAACTAATGGGGGAAGTAAAAGTTGTTTTTTCGGCGAGTTTCTGCTGCACCGTCGGGACTACCCACCAACCGGTTCCGACTCCTAAAGCACCTATTAAAGCAGCGGCAATTCCGAAAGGAATGACGTTTGTGAGGTGGCGAAAGGCGGTTGTTGCAGTTACTTGGGCTCGGGTTTGCTGCCAAGTTTCAGCAGTTTTTCCGGCATTGCCGCCATCTAGACAAGCTAACAAAGCTAAACTTTCCGGCTGTTCGAGCAGACTTTGAACTGCTTTCCCTTCCCCAACGTAGAGATTTCGAGTTTCGGTGTCTAACAGCAGCCAGTAGCGATCGCCCTCGCCGAAGTTGTACTCTTGTAGCGCAGGCTGAACTAAATCGTGCTGCAAAAATACCAGCCAAGCCATGTTATTGCCAGTTCCGACTATTTTGCCGTCGCTGAAAATAAGTTGGTCGATGTCGGGTTCCCACCGCCAAGCTACCCAGCGACTGTCTCCTCGATAGCCGAGGGATTTTTCGAGTTGCGGATGAGCGGTTATTTCTAAGCGTTGAACTAAGTTTGACACAGTTGGTCTCCTCAACTACGCGCGATCGAAGCTATCCCAAAGGGTAGGGAATCGCTACTTCCAGTCTTAGCTTAACTTATCCGGCGATCGTCCTTCAAAAACTACCCGTGCCGTTGCCCGTGGTACTGTTGGGAGACACATTGTTGCTGGGATTGGTATTCGGCGAAGTTCCCGGATTGAAATTATTCTGTTGATTAGTATTCGGCGAAGTTCCCGGATTGAAATTATTCTGCTGATTGGTATTCGGCGAAGTTCCCGGATTGGCATTATTGTTGGGAATTGTATTCGGCGAACTTCCTGGATTCAGATTATTCTGCTGATTAGTATTCGGTGAAGTTCCCGGATTGGCATTGTTGTTGGGATTAGTATTCGGCGAAGTTCCCGGATTGGCGTTGTTGTTGGGATTAGTATTCGGTGCAGTTCCCGGATTTGCGGGATTTGCGGGATTTGCGGGATTTGCGGTACCAGCAGGAGTAGTTATCGGGGCGCCGGCAGCATCTCTGGTAACGCTGTTGGGGTTCGGGGGGGCTGCTGGATTAGCTGCATTGGGGTTATTTCCAGGAGCATTGGCTGGGTTGGCGGCTGCGGGAGCAGTGTTTTGGGGAGCAGCGTTGGTGCCGCACAAGCTGACTAAATCAAAAGTTGTACCGCTTGGGGTTTCGATGAAGCAAACCGGCACATCTACTCGCGGGTTTGAGGCCCTGGGAAACTGGCCCGTTCCGGGCATGGGACGGCTAAAGGCGACTTGTGCCATCAATGGAGTCAAGGCAGCCGATAGAGCGGCTGCGAGGCGCAATAATCTCATCAGCACTTCCTCAAATGTTATATTTATTGGATCCACTATGCCTTATAAACTGCCAAGTGTCCTCATTCTGAAAGCCGATCTTTTTTACCAGAAAGAATTGGTTGAAAGCCCGCCCGCCTTCGAGGGAGACATTAAAATCAGAGTATTCATTACTCCAATACTCAGACTTCTGGGTAGAGGTAGCTCTCCAACTGTCAACTGTCAACTGTCAACTGTCAACTGTCAACTGTCAACTGTCAACTGTCAACTGTCAACTGTCAACTGTCAACTGTTTACAAATCCTCCTAGAGAGCCGCCACTGCCTGCAACATCTCGCGCACGCAGAAAGTACACTTAGAAAAAGCTGAGAGCGCCACAGTCGAATCCTCTGACAAAATCATTTGACTCCGGTACCCGTCGTCTGAGGGTTCTCGAAATACATGAAGCTGGCGTTGGTGGATATCTAGCACCCAAAAATCGTCAATCTGCGATGCAGCATAGATATCTCCTTGAGTCTCGCAGTCATTTTGAAGCGTACCATCGACTATTTCGATCAGCAGATATATCTCCGAGGCGATGGGATGGCGGTCAGTATAGCGCAGGGCGTCTGGCATCACAACTGCGATCGACGGTTTTGCTTGGGCATCGCCTAACTGAATTGGTAGCTCCACCCGCACTAAAACCTCATCTCCTAACAGCTTTTCCAGCAACTTCTGAATAAGTACAATCGCTGTAGCATAATCGGTTCCCTGTATTTTCATTTTTTTGACAATCAGTCCTGCAACTAATTTTACTTATTGTGAGTTTAATATTTTAGTCGATCGTACCTAATAATCTTCCACGCATATCAAAGGAGCAGATAGCCGGGGAGTGGGAGATTGGGAGAGGGGGAGAGGGCGAAAATCTTCATTCTTTATTCTTTTTTTTGTCAACTGTCAACTGTCAACTGTCAACTGTCAACTGTCAACTCTTCCTTCATTTAGTATCTAATTCGCGGGTCAATGTAAGCATTTAAAATATCAATTACAATACTAGCAATTACTACAATTCCCGCAAAAAACACCACAATACCTTGAACAGTTGGATAATCTCGCAAGCTAATCGCTTCATAAAGACGATTTGCCAGCCCCGGCCAAGAAAAAGTAACCTCAGTTAAAATAGCACCACCCAACAGTGCAGCAAAAGTCAGTCCCAAGACAGTAATTACCGGAATCAGCGCATTTTTGAGAGCGTGAGCCCATAAAATTTGCAATTCAGGAATTCCGCGAGCTCTAGCTGCTTCAACATAATCTGCTTGCAAAGTTTGCTTCAGATTCACCCTGACAATTCGCTCAAAAATGCCACTCAAAAGAATGCCCAGCGTCAAACTCGGGAGTGCCAAATAATGCAAACTTGTGAAAAACTGACCGGGGTTAGCGCTCAAGAGACTGTCTACAGTGTACAGTCCCGTGTAGCCTTGGGGAGCTGGGAATGTTACCGGAAACCGAGTTCCCAACGGAAACCAGCCCAACTGTACGGCGAAAATCAACTGCAAAACCATGCCAGCCCAAAAAGCCGGCAGCGAGTAAGTAATAATCCCAAACAAACGGCCTGCTGCATCGAAAATAGTGTTGGGGCGGGATGCCGCCAGGGAACCGATACTGATGCCGACAATTAAAGCTATGGCCATGCTACAAACTGCTAATTCGACTGTCGCGGGGAAATAGTCTCCGATAATTTGCCAGACGGTTTGGCCGCGAGTGGTGATGGAGGTTCCCAAGTCGAAGCCCAGCAAGTCTTTCATGTATTTTAGATATTGCTCCCACAGGGGTGCGTCGAGGCCTAGTTGGGTTCGCATTGCTGCTTTGGCGGCGGCGGGTGCTCGCGAGCCGAGAATGGCATCTATGGGGTCGCCCGGAGTGGCCCGGAGTAACAAAAATACTGCTGTGGTGATTGTCCACAACATTAGGGGTGCGAGTAGCAAGCGGACAAAAATATAAGATTGCAGGGCTTTTGAACGAGACATAGGAATTGGGAATTGGGAATTGGGAATTGGGAATTGGGAATTGGGAATTGGGATTTGATTTTAGTGATTGTCGATCGACTTTTTGCCAATTCCAGATTTTCCGATTGCGAGCATCTGCATGGTGCTTTTATATTATTGCTGTCCCCGCTCGCGTATTGTATAAGAGAGCAGGGACGATCGCACTCAAACAAAAAAAGGCTTTTTACGAAAATGAGATGCTTCCTTCCTATTCGCCCAGTAGCGATTCAAATGCAGCTTGCAAAGACTTGATATCGCCTACTCTGGCTACTAACAAGTTTTCGCTGCCGGCATCCTGCAATCTATCCTTCCAATACTGGATGCTATCCGAGTTGTTCATCCAGAAACTAATCACGGTATTTACAACTCGATCGACATCCCAGCCGCGATAGGGAGAAATTATCTCTACCGATGCTACAAAAGAATCGAGAGTACACTTTCGGTTTCCCAAGTATTCTACACCTGACGGCTGCTGTTGTTGCAGTAATTCCTGCTGCTGGTTAAAAAACGTTAAAGTTGGAGATACGCCCAGGATTTCAAATGTATAGCTCATGTTATCCTCCCGAAGTATTATTTTGCTCAAAGGTCGATCGCGTAGCGGGGCGTAAGCCATTGTCCACAAAAGCCAAAAACACTTGACATTACGCAAAAATAGGTACACATGGCCGAGGCTCATGGAGGTCGCACCCAAAATTTTAGACTCCTGTTCAACCTCCTCGATCGAGGCGAGTAAATCTAAAATCTAAAATCTAAAATCTAAAATCGAGTGACGTTGCTGCCCTCGATGCACCACAAGATCCTTTAATTACAGTCTTGGCGTGCGATCGCGCTTTTGCCCGCTTATTCTATGAATAGCAAATTTTTTAACAGTCTGGTGTCAAATAACTTACATTTTTGACATACCCCAGCCCTTGAAAATTCAAATCTGATTTTGATTGAGCAGGGGTAAAGCGGGCCACCTGCACCTGGAGAAAGCGATCCGATTTTAGATTAAAGATTTTAGAATTGGGAATGACTGATGAATTAAGGAGTTGTATGCTTTTTTGACCTGGTGTGAGTTTTGGGGCTGGAGTTCGGGAGCATCTCATTTTTGTAAAAAGAATTTTTTTATAGTGCGAACTCGTATAGCTCGCGTATTATACGATACGCGAGCTCCCGACAGCACTATTAAATGCAAAACAGAGATGCTCCCTTGGAGTTCTCGATCGCGATCGCCAGATTCAGGAAAGTAGTACCATGATTAATATTACAATTTTTTTACAGTAGTGCTTGAAACCTCAGCGAAGTTTTGACCGGGCGGCTACCCCAATTCAATATTGCTGTGGGACTTTGTATAGCGGTTCTCACAAAGATGAGGTACGTTGTTGGGCTTGGGCCCTCTTGGTTTCAGTGGT
This sequence comes from Microcoleus sp. PH2017_08_TRC_O_A, assembly GCF_020738665.1. NCBI lineage: Bacteria > Bacillati > Cyanobacteriota > Cyanophyceae > Oscillatoriales > Microcoleaceae > Microcoleus > Microcoleus sp. PH2017_08_TRC_O_A. The sequence goes on along the minus strand of NZ_JAEQCE010000004.1, from coordinate 227,405 downwards.
TATATAACCTGTCAGTCATACCTCACCTTTTTGAGAAAGGCTATAACTTATACTATCTAGGGCATCTTGGAAACGACAAACGATACGCAAACCTCGTAGGTGTCAGAATAATATTGATGTTATTGAAAACTCTGAGCCGTCGTCTGATGAAAAGCTCGCCCAAGATGTCACTGAGCCTCGTCTTGTTGATGCCGCTGGTGGTGCAAATCTCCGTAGCAGTCGGCGTCACTGGATGGCTGTCTTTTCGCAACGGCCAGAAAGCCGTCAATGACCTTGCTACCAGGTTGAGCTTGGAAGTCGCAGCGAGGACTAAAGAAAATTTCCGCAGTTTTGGAGAGGTGTCTCACCTGTTCCTGCAAATGAATAATGCTGCGATCGCCTCTGGAAACCTAGACCCTGATGACTTCCCCAACTTAGAGCGCTTTTTTTGGAATCAGACCAAGCTGAGCGATCGCACTACAACCATCTACTACGGCGACGAACAGGGCAAATTCCTCTTGCTCAAACGCGAAGCAGATGAATTAGTATACATCAGAGACGAATCAACTGCTCCCAACCGCCAAATTTATCGCCTCGACAGCAAAGGAAACCGCACTGAGCTAATCAAAACCGCCCCCTACGACCCCCGTACTAGACCGTGGTACCAAGCTGCCAAACAGGCAGAAAAAGCCACCTGGTCTCCGATCTACGTCTTCACTGCCTCGCCAGTTCTCGGCATTACGCCGGTGATGCCTATTTACAATGAAACAGGAAAACTGCGGGGGGTATTGGCAATTGACCTGACTCTTTCTCAAATCAGCGATTTTCTCAAAAGTATCAAAATTAGCCCGTCAGGAGAAGTTTTTGCGATCGAGCGCAGCGGGGAAATAGTCGCCAGTTCCACAGATGAATTGCCGTTTATCACTGACAACAAAGGACAAAAACGGCTGTTGGCAACACAGAGCAAAAATTTGCTAATTCGATCGGCTTCCACATACTTGCAAACACGATTTGGCAGTTTTGAAGAAATTGACAGCCAAGGACAGTTTAGCTTCGATATAAAAGGCAAACGTCAATTCATTACGGTCGCTCCCCTGCGAGACGGCCGCGGTCTCGATTGGCTGATTGTCGTAGCAATCCCGGAAGCAGACTTTATGGAGCAAATTAACGCCAACACTCGCACAACTATTTTATTGTGCTTTTTTGCCTTCATACTGGCGATCGTCCTGGGAATTTTCACATCTCGCTGGGTTGTCACACCAATTACCCGATTGCTGGAAGCTTCCAAAGCTTTAACAAAAATGTCCGAAGCTGCCGACTTCACCTCCGCCGAATTAGACGGCGAAGTCGAAGTCAAAGGCGTCAATGAACTCGGCGTCCTGGCTCAGTCTTTCAACCAGATGGCCAGACAATTGCGATCGTCTTTTGTAGCCCTAGAACGAACCAACTCCAGTTTAGAACAGCGAGTAGCAGAGCGGACTGCCGAACTCGAAGCCACCGAAGCAGAATTGCGGGCTTTGTTTGCAGCCATGAACGAATTAATTGTAGTTGTGGATGCCACCGGTCGCTATTTGAAAATCGCGCCCACAAATATGTCGCTGCTCTACAAACCAGCAGCAGAATTAGTTGGTAAAACTATCGGAGAGCTGTTCCCGCAAGCTACAGCAGACAATTTTCTCAACCACATTCGAGCAGCCTTAGATAGTCAGCAAACAGTTAGCATCGAGTACGATTTAACCATTAACGACCGCGAAATTTGTTTTGCCGCCAGCATTTCGCCGCTTTCAGAAGAATCCGTAATTTGGGTGGCTCGCGACATTACCGAACAGAAGCGAGCCGAATCAGTGCGGCGGATGAGGCAAAAACAATTGCTCAAACAAAATACGATTTTGCTAGAATTGGCAAGAAATAAAGCGCTATATCGAGGCGATTTGCAAGTAGCTTTAAGAGAAATCACCGAAGCGGCGGCTCATACCCTAGATGCAGAAGCAGCCGGAGCGTGGTTGTACGATGAAAGCCGATCTAAATTGCAATGTCTAGACCAATTTCACCGCAGTAACAGCGAGCATTCCCAAGGTGCCGAACTCGCAGCACCAGACTATCCAGCTTATTTTAAAGCTTTGGAAGAAGACCGGACGATCGCAGCCGACGACGCTCTCTCAGATATCAGAACCAGAGAATTGGTATCATCTTACTTTGCAGAAGGCGGCACCACATCCACATTGGATGCGCCGGTGCGATTGGGAGGACATACAGTTGGAGTCCTCTGTATCGAACAGGTGGGAAGTGCTCGCCACTGGACAGTAGAAGAACAAAATTTTGCTGCTTCCCTCGCAGATTTGGTATCATTGGCGATCGAAGCCAGCGATCGCGATCGGACACAAAACGCCCTGCGTCAAGCAGAACAAAAATACCGCAGCATCTTTGAAAACGCAGTCGAAGGCATTTTTCAAACCACCCCCGAAGGTCGCTTCTTGAGCGTAAATCCATCCTTAGCCCGCATCTACGGCTACGCCACTCCCGAAGAATTGACATCAAATCTCACCAACATCAGACAGCAAACTTACGTCAATCCTCAACAACGCGAGAAGTTTATGCGAGTGATGAAAGAATCTGGACAAATTTCGGGGTTTGAGTCAGAAGTTTACCGCGTTGACGGCAGCATAATTTGGATTTCCGAAAGCGCCCGTGCAGTGTGCGACACGCGCGGTGAGGTAATCTACTATGAAGGTAGTGTCGAGGATATTAGCGATCGTAAAGTCTTTGAATCCGCCTTGCAACTCGCCCTAGAAGCAGCCGAAGCAGCCTCCACCGCAAAAAGCGCATTTTTAGCAAACATGAGCCACGAACTGCGGACGCCCCTCAATGCCATCATCGGCTACAGCGAAATGCTCCAAGAAGAAACCGAAGAATCCGGCTACAATGAACTCACCCCAGACTTAGACAAAATCCGCACATCCGGCCGACACTTGCTATCGCTAATAAACGACATTCTCGACATTTCTAAAATCGAAGCCGGTCGCATGGATCTCTACTTAGAAACCTTCGACATCGCCACCTTAATTGAAGAAGTCGCCGACACCGCCGCGCCACTAATTGAGAAAAATCATAACACTTTAAACTTACAGCAAATAGGCAATATCGGCACTATGCACGGTGACATTACCAAACTGAGGCAGATTTTATTGAATTTGCTAAGCAATGCCGCCAAATTCACTCACAATGGTACAATTACCCTCAGCGCCAGCCGAGAACAAATCGCCGGCTACAGCAGCGAAGCGACACCACAAAACAGTTCGGAACCTGCGGTAAATTCTCCATCCTCAAATCCCAGTAAAGAATTTTTAGTAGTTAATTGTACAGATACAGGAATTGGCATGAATCCCGAGGAATTGCAGAACATTTTCCAACCCTTTATCCAAGCAGACGCTTCTACCACGCGCAAATACGGCGGCACTGGTTTGGGACTAGCAATCAGCCAGCGTTTTTGCCTCATGATGGGTGGCAATATTTCAGTAAACAGTCAAGTCGGTGTTGGTTCTACTTTTACCATCCGCTTACCTATTAATACTTAAACAAGTAATTGGTCATTGGTCATTGGTCATTTTTTGCTTCGTCATTACCAATTCCCCATTACCAATTCCCCATTACCAGAAAGAATTGGTTGAAAGCAAGAAAGCGAGTGAGGGAGAAATTAAAATCCGACTATTCATTACTCCAATCCTCTTCCTTCTAGGTAGAGGTCGCTCTTAAACTGTCAACTGTCAACTGTCAACTGTCAACTGTCAACTGAACAATTACCTTTGAATGCTTCTCGGATCGAGAGCATCCCGCAATCCATCCCCCAATAAATTGAACGCCAAAACAGTCAAAATAATCAGCGTCGCCGGAGGCCAAACCAACCAGGGCTGCAACACTATAATTGAAGCATTCGTAGACAAAGATAGCAAATTTCCCCACGAAGGATCGGGCTGTTGAATTCCCAAACCAATCAAACTCAAAACCGACTCCGCCACAATAAAACCCGGAACCGACAAAGTAGCAGAAATAATTACATAAGTTGCAGTTTGTGGCAACACGTGGCGGACAATAATATAAATTGGGTTGGCGCCCATAGCCCGCGCCGCTTGCACGAATTCTAGCTGTTTAATTGACAGTACCTGACCGCGAATTACCCGCGCCAAACTCGCCCAACTGATAAATGAAGTAATCAGCACAATCAAAATAAATCGCTGAGCACTTGTCAATCCGGGCGGAAGGACTGCCGCTAGAGCTACTAATAAATAAAGACCGGGAATCGTCATCAATACTTCAGCAAAGCGCATTAAAATACTGTCAATCCAACTGCCGAAATAACCAGATATTCCTCCGATTAACAATCCTAAAGGAAAGGAAATTGCTATACCAACTAAACCAATACTGAGGCTAATGCGGCTGCCCTGTACTAAGCGGCTGAATTGATCGCGAGCTTGTTCATCAGTGCCTAAAAGGTTAATTTTGCCTTCTCCTGTAGTGCCAAACAGGTGGATATCCCAAGGCAAAATTCCTAAAAACTTATAGGGAGAACCTTTGACAAACAAACTAACAGCAGAGGGTTTTTGCCAGTCTACAATTACCTCGCGAGCACCAGTATTTGCATCTACTGGGCCCTGAGTAGTCGGGTAAACGTGGGGCCCCATAAATCGCCCATCTTTGGTGCTTAAATAAATCTGAGTTGGTGGCAGCAAGGAACTGTTTAATTGAGAGTCGTAGGGGTCGTAGGGAGCCACAAATTCGGCAAAAAGTGCGACTGTATAAAAAATTAACAGCACTACGGCTCCCAACCGAGCTAGAGGATTATTTTTAAGATTTTGCCACCATTTCATAAGTTTTAGGTTTGAGATTTTAAGTTGGTTCGTAGTAAGGACTTTAGTCCTCCCAGGTTCGTAGTAAGGACTTTAGTCCTCCCAGGTTCGTAGTAAGGACTTTAGTCCTTCCAGGTTCGTAGTGAGGACTTTAGTCCTTTGCGAGCGTTTTTTTCGGAGAGTAAGAAGCGGTTTGAGGAGTGCGAGCGTCCCCGCTCGCTACATATAAGGAAGCGAGCGGGGACGCTCGCACTCACATAATAGCAAAACTGAGATGCCCCTAATCCTTTCTTCACGGAATCAGTAGCAAGGGCTGAATTCGTTACTAATACAATTTTTAGCAGAAAGGATTGGTTGAAAGCCGGAACCCTTGTAGGGAAAAATTAAAATCAGACTATTCATTACTCCAATCCTCTTCCTTCCTTTGTCAACTGTCAACTGTCAACTGTCAACTGTCAATTGAATGAAGGACTGAAGTCCTTACTACGAACCTTAAACTATTTTTTTTCATCTGCAACCAAAATTATTCTATTTTCATTTTCGGCAATTTTCCCCAATTCCTCGCCGTTAAAAGGATTGTAGAAAAACGAACCTGTTTGCGGAGGTAATTTGGGATTGAGTACAATTTCCACGATACTTTTGACCACCCCAGTCAGGGGAATTGCCAGGATAACTCCTAATAATCCTCCTACTCTACCTCCTAACAGCAAAGCTGTAAAAATAATTACCGGACTCAACCCCGTGAGATTGCCCATAATTCGGGGTGCTACTAAATTATCCTTGATTTGCTGGAGACCGATCGCAACTGCCAACACTTGGAGCGCCAGCCACCAATCGATAAACGCTACAATTATACTAACAGTGCCGATGCCCAGCGTCGCTCCGATAAACGGAATTATTTCTGTCAATCCGATAAACACGGCAAACAACAGAAAAAACGGCACTTGCAGCCACCAAAAAGCCAGAGTTAGCGAGGTCGCCATAAAGAGTCCCAGCAATAACTGTCCCGAGACAAATCGCTGGAGGTTTCGCTGCAAAGTATCTGTGAGAACATAGCGAATATCCGGCGAAAAAATGCTGGTCAAACCCTGCCAAACTCTTTGACCGTCTAGCAGCATATAAAATGAAATTACCAGGATAAAAATTAAGTCGAGAAACCAGTTAACTGTACCGACAACTAAGCCTAAACTTGTACCTGCGATTGCTTGTACTTGTTCCTGGACTTTGGCTGATAACTGCTGTTCCAATATTTGCACGTCAAATGGTAAATTGCGATCGGCACTCCACGCTTGAAATTCGCCTAACTGCTGCCGCGCTGACTCCAGCAAGTCCGGGAACCTCACCCCCAACTGTCTCGCTTGACTGAATACGGGCGGTACAATAGTTAAACCGATGACTGCGACTACCACACCCGCCATCAAATAAACCAGCCCCGCAGCTATTCCCCGCGGCAAAAATACTTGCAGTCTGATTACTGCATAATTTAATAAGAATGCAATCAGTCCCGCTGTTACTAAAATGCTGACCAGTTCCCCAACATAATTGATAGCAGTCAGGGTAAACCATCCAGTCACTAGCACTAGCAACCAAGTAATTAGAAACTGTTGGACGGGAGTAAATACACTATTCATTGTGATTTTATCAATTAAACTGGCACAAGTTTTTTAGCTTCTGTGCCGTATTATACAACAAAGATATAGCAATCCTAAATGAATCGTATTTTTTTTACCCCACCCCAACCCTCCCCTTAGTAAGGGGAGGGAGTAAGAAGAAGTTCACAAATGATTTAGGATCGCTATATTAAACTATAGATTAGCAATAATCAGTTCAATATTAGATTAAATTCTTTTGGCAGTGATGAATTGGTGATGGTAAAAACGCTCTGGGACAGAAAATCTGAGTCCGATCGCCCTGCAAGCGATCGCAAATCGCGCTAAGATTACTCTGCCTCAAAATCCCGATCGAGTCAAAGGTCGATCGCACAACCTCGGATCGAAATCGCGATTATCAGGTGAAATGGCGCCACACTCACCCACAAGGAGGAGGCGCGACCGATCGCACGCTCAGCTAAAATAAATTAGATATTAAAACCGCAATCTTTCTTTACAATATCAAAAACCCCAGGCTCAAACCGGCGGGAGGAACTACCGTGACGAATCAAGTTTTTTCAGAAGCAGAAGAACAGCAACCGCTTGTCCCCGTGCAGAGCGGGCGCGACAGCAAATCAGCAGTGGATGCGCCTGAAACTGGCATCTCAGATACCTCTCGCTGGCACTTCTCCTCTGAAGAAGATGAACGAGAAATAGCCTTAGAAGTTCCAGACGAACAATCAGAAGTTTCCGAAGCTGAAGAACCAGAAGTTCCTCCCAGTAAAGGACTCAGGTGGCCGACGCTGTTGGCGGGCGCAGGGATTGGCGTAGCTGCAACGCTGCTAGCAGTACACTTGACTGCGGGCCAGAAGAGCGCGCGTCCCCCAGTTGCAGCCCCAGCGGCGGCTCAGCAGGGGACGCATCAGACGGTGACAGTGGCTGCTGTGGAATCGGCCGAGGTGGCTCAAACTCTGGAAGCGACGGGGACTGTGGCGCCCTACGATTTGCTGCCGGTGCTGCCGCAAGCCAACGGTTTGCAAATCAAGCAGGTTTTGGTAAAAGAAGGGGATGCGGTAGAAAAAGGTCAGGTAATGGCGGTTTTGGATGATTCGGTGCTGCGATCGCAAATTGCCGAAGCCACTGCTAAGGTAGAATCGGCAGATTCTACGGTAGAACAAGCGCAAGCTCAGGTGCAACAAGCCCAGTCAGCCCAACAAGAAGCCCAAGCCGGCGTTGCTCAAGCCCAAGCCGGCGTTGAAAAAGCCGTCGCTGACGCAGCGCAAGCCAAAACGGGCGTGGGCCAAGCTCAAGCAGGTGTCGAGCAAGCCAAGGCTAGTGTCGAGCAAGCTAAGGCGGGGATTGCTTCTGCTGAGGCTAAGTTAGCTCAAGCTCAAAGAGAAGTAAATCGCACCCAAAATTTGGCTTCCCAGGGAGTAATCAGCCAGCAAGATTTGGAAAAGCGCAAAACCGAGCGAGATACTGCTGTTCAAGATGTGAACAAAGCTAAGGCTGATTTGAATAAAGCTTTGGAAGAACAGAACAAAGCGGCGGAAGAAGTGCGATCGGCTCAAGCTAAAGTAGCTACAGCAGAAGCTAATATCAGTACGGCGAGAGCGGCCCTCAGCAGCGCCCGCGCTAAGGTGAATACGGCCGGCTCTGCTGTCAGCAGCGCGCGCGCAAATGTCGGGAACAATGCAGCAGGTGTTCGCAGTAATGATGCGCGAGTGAAACAGTTGCAAACTCAACTCGAACAAACAATTGTCCGAGCGCCGGACAGCGGTATTGTATCTGAAAGAATTGGTCGAGTTGGTGATGTTTCTTCGGGAAGTCAAAAACTATTTTCGATTATTCGAGGAAACAAGCTGGAACTGCAATTAAAAGTACCGGAAACTCAGGTTTCTCAAGTGCAGCCGGGAACGGCGGTGCAGATTACTTCGGATTCTGATAAGCGGATTAAGTTGTCGGGAACTGTGCGAGAAATTTCGCCGTTAGTTGACCCGCAAAATCGGCAGGCTACGGTGAAGATTGATTTGCCGACAAGTGAGTTTTTGCGATCGGGAATGTTTTTGCGCGCCTCGATTTCGACGGCGACGGCTCAAGGTTTGAAAGTCCCTGCTAAGGCTATTTTACCACAGTCTGACGGCAGTTCTATTGTTTACAAACTTGTAGGCGAGGACAAGGTGCAGGCTCAACCTGTGGAAGTTGGAGAGATTACTGGGGGCGCGGTTGGTGATTTGACGACTGCTCAGGTTCAGATTAAAAAGGGGTTGAAGGCGGGCGATAAAGTGGTGGTTGCTGGGGCTGGTTATCTTAAGGATGGCGATCGGATTAAAGTTAGTAGTCAGTAGACAGTTGGTAGTTGGTAGTTGGCAGTTGGCAGTTGGCAGTTGGCAGTTGGCAGTTGACAGTTGACAGTTGGCAGTTGACAGTTGGTAGTTGACAGTTGGTAGTCATTATTTATTGTAGGGTGCGTCAGGTGAGAATTTGGCGACGACAGACTAATAATTTTCCACGCTAAGCACCTTACGATTAGTTGCTTACTACTACATATTTGGAGCGGGCTCTCCGGCCTACTCCACAAGAATTTTAAGGAGAAGATTAGTTAGTTAGTTAGTAGATATTTGGAGCGGGCTCTCCGGCCCACCCCACAAGAATTTAAAGAAGAAGATTAGTTAGTTAGTTAGTAGATATTTGGAGCGGCTCTACGGCCCACTCCACAAGAATTTAAAGAAGAAGATTAGTTAGTTAGTAGATATTTGGAGCGGCTCTCCGGCCCACTCCACAAGAATTTAAATAATAAGAACTATATTACCAATTACCAATTACCAATTACCAATTACCAATTACCAATTACCAATTACCAATTACCAATTACCAATTACCAATTACCAATTACCAATTACCATTCCAATTATGTCTTTTAATATTTCGGCTTGGTCGATTAAACAGCCTGTCCCGACGATTGTTTTATTCTTAATTCTGACAATCGGGGGATTAGTATCCTTTCCGGTTTTAGGTATTGATGATTCACCGAACATCGATGTGCCTTCAGTTTCCATATCTGTCAGCCAACCGGGGGCAGATCCAGCCGAACTTGAATCACAAGTTACGAAAAAAGTAGAAGATGCTGTGGCGGGTTTGGGGAATATTGACCACATTATTTCTACTGTTAATGACGGTTCTTCTAATACTACAGTTAACTTTTTGTTGGGCACAAATAGCGATCGCGCTACGAATGATGTCCGAAATGCGATCGCCCAAATTCGCCAAAGCCTGCCCCAAGACATCAACGATCCAGTCGTCAAACGGGTGGAATTTGCCGGTAGTTCCATTATGTCCTACGCCGTCGTTTCCGATCGCCAAACCGTAGAACAGTTAAGCGAATTAATCGACCAAAACATCAGCCGCGTCCTGTTGTCGGTCAAAGGTGTCGCTCAAGTGCAGCGAATTGGAGGCAGGGACAGGGATATTCGAGTTGATTTAAACCCCGAACAACTGCAAAGTTTGGGGATTACAGCTACCCAAGTTAACGACCAAATTCGCAATTTTAACATCAATCTTCCCGGTGGCAGAACTGAAATCGGCAATTCCGAGCAAACAGTTCGCACCATCGGCAGCGCCAAAACTATCGAACAGTTGAAAGCTTATCAAATTACTTTACCAAAAGGCGGTTTTGTGCCGCTTTCCAGTTTGGGAAAAGTTGACGAAGGCTATGCAGAAGCGCGTCAGGGTGCGCGGCTCAATAACAAGCCTGTTGTAGCTTTTGCTATCCTCCGCAGCACCGGCAGCACTCTCGTGACTGTGGAAGAAGCGGTGCGGGCAACTGTTAAGAAAATGGAAAAAACTTTGCCGCCGGATGTCAAGCTTGAACTTATTTATACTTTAGCAGATCACATCCGAGATTCCTATGAAGCTTCTGTTGATGCTTTAGTTTTGGGGGCGGTTTTAGCGATTGTCACGATTTTTATATTTCTGCGGGATTGGCGGGCGACTTTGATTGCTGCTGTGGCTTTGCCGCTGTCGGCAATTCCTACTTTTGCTGTGCTGAGAATGGTAGGATATACGCTTAACGGCATGACTTTGTTGGCGCTGTCGCTGGTGGTGGGTATATTGGTCGATGATGCGATCGTCGAAATTGAAAATATCGAACGCCACGTCGGGATGGGGAAAACGGCTTATCAAGCTGCTTTGGATGCTTCTGCTGAAATTGGTTTAGCTGTTGTTGCTACCACGATGACGATTGTTTCGGTGTTTGCACCGGTGGCTTTTATGCCGGGAATTCCCGGTCAGTTTTTTCGACCTTTTGGGGTGACGGTTTCGGCTTCGGTGTTATTTTCGCTGTTAGTAGCCCGCACTGTAACTCCGATGATGGCGGCTTATTTGTTTAAGGATAGTGGACACGAGGCGGAACTCAAAAAAGACCAACTTTCTTATCAGTACCGCCGACTTTTGACTTGGGCGCTGAAGCATCGGGCGATCGTCCTAATTTTAGCTGTTGCTTTATTTTTCGGCAGCGTTCAGTTAATTCCTTTCATTCCGACTGGGTTTATCGATCGCGATGATACCGGACTTTCGACTGTTTCCATTGAATTGCCGCCCGGTTCTACCTTGTCGCAGACAGATTTAGCAGTGCAGCAAGCAACTAAATTATTGCTCGCCCATCGGGCCGTAAAAAGCGTTTTGGAGACCGAAGGCGCTCCGACAGTATCCGGGGGGCCAGGTGGTGGCGGAGGGGGCGCTAGTGGCGTAAATACAGCCAGTCTGTACGTGAAATTGAAACCCGCCAATCAGCGGATCGGACAACAGAAGTTTGAGGAGGAAATGCGGCCGAAACTTGCCGATGTTCCCGGTGTGCGGCTGAGTTTTGCTCAAGGGCGTGTGGGCGGTAGGAAGCAAATGTCGATCGTCCTCAAGAGCGAAAATGCGGAGGCTTTAACCAAAACTGCGGAAACTCTGACGCAACAAATGAGGCAACTTCCGGGACTGATTGAGGTACAATCTAGCGCGAGTTTAGTCAAGCCGGAAATTTTGGTAAAACCCGATCCAAATCGGGCGGCGGATCAGGGTGTTTCGGTGCAACAAATTGCTCGCACTGCTTCTTTGGCAACGATTGGAGATATTGACTCAAATCTTGCTAAGTTTGATTTGCCCGATCGACAAATTCCGATTCATGTGATGTTGGCGCCGCAGTTTCGCAGCGATATCGAAACAATTAAGAATCTGCAAATACCGGGTAAAAATAATACTTTAGTACCGTTGAGGGCAGTGGCGGATATTGCTTTGGGTAGCGGGCCTTCTCAGATCGATCGCTATGACAGAGCTCGTCAAGTATCTGTAGAGGGCAATTTGTTGCAAGGTACGACTTTAGGAGAAGCTGTTGCTGCGGTGAAAAAACTGCCTGCAATGAATCCTTTACCCCCTGGCGTGGAACAAGAATCTTCGGGCGATGCAAAAGTTATGCAGGATATTTTCAGCGGTTTTGCGGGGGCCTTGGGAACGGCGGTACTGTTTATTTATGGTGTGTTGGTGCTTTTGTTTGCCAATTTCTTGCATCCGATCACAATTATGGCGGCATTACCTTTATCTCTTGGTGGCGCGCTGTTGGGACTTTTGGTAGGACAAAAATCTCTCGGTTTGTACGCTTTGATTGGTGTAGTGTTGCTGATGGGAATTGTGACGAAGAATTCGATTTTGCTGGTTGATTACGCGATTATGAATCAGAAGGAAGGCGAACCGATGTATGAGGCGACGCTGGATTCTGGTGTAGCGCGGTTGCGGCCGATTTTGATGACAACGATCGCCATGATAGCTGGGATGGTGCCGATCGCGCTGGGAATTGGCGCGGGATCTGGGGTGCGGAGTCCGATGGCGATGGCGGTAATTGGCGGTTTGATGACTTCTACGCTATTAACTTTGGTGGTAATTCCGGTGGTTTATACCTACATGGATGGCTTGCAAGTCTGGATTTTCGATCGGGTGCGGGGGAAGAAAAGAGGCCAAGGGCGATCGAATATCTCCGGGTAGGGAAACGGGCACTGCCGTCTCTTCCTGCGTCAGGAGAAGGCTTTTGGAGTGTACGGTGCGTCAGATCTCAGGTTTGTCCGAAAAATTCCGGCGATCGAGACTGACGCACCCTATTAATTTTGCCGCCATGGGCGATCGGCAACCCCAAAAAATAATTCTCAAAATCATTGACTCAAAATCCCAAAATCGTCGTATAATGTGTGTCTAGTCATTATTTACCGCAATCCCTAAAAAGTAAAAGCCAGTAAAACAGACTAAGCGCGGACGTAATTCAGTGGTAGAATGTCAGCTTCCCATGCTGAACGTCGTGGGTTCGAGTCCCACCGTCCGCTTTAACTGAATTTTCATACAACTATGAAAATTAATTAGTGCTATCAATTCGATCTATGGCTAATTTCTTAACCGCTGCATTATATAAGTTCGTTGAACTATCCGATTTTGCCGATTTGAAAGCACCGCTAATCGATTGTTGCAACAAAAACAACGTCAAAGGCACCATCTTGTTAGCAGCCGAAGGCATCAATGGTACGATCGCCGGTTCATCCGAGGGCGTGCGCGCAGTGCTGGCATTCTTGCGTAGTGACGCGCGTTTTGCTGATTTGGTTCACAAAGAATCTTTCTCAGAAAAAGCACCGTTTTACCGCCTAAAAATCCGCTTAAAACGCGAAATCGTCACGATGGGAATACCCGATATTAATCCATCTCTCATGGCTGGCAAATATGTCAAGCCCGATGAGTGGAATAAGCTGCTTGACGATCCTGATGTTGTCGTAGTTGATGTGCGTAACGACTACGAAGTATCTATGGGTACTTTTGCAGGCGCTATCAATCCCAAAACCAAAAGCTTTTCCGAGTTACCTGAATGGGTGCAGCAAGAAACTGCTTTGCGCGATAAACCCAAGGTGGCAATGTTTTGCACGGGTGGCATTCGCTGCGAAAAATCTACTGCTTTTTTGCGATCGCAAGGTTTTCAAGAAGTCTATCATCTCGAAGGCGGGATTTTAAAATATTTGGAAACGGTTCCGGAAGCAGAAAGTCGTTGGGAAGGTGAATGTTTTGTCTTTGATGAACGGGTTTCTGTTGTTCACGATTTAAAACCTGGTAACTATGAACTTTGTCGCGGTTGTCGTCACCCGATTAGTGAGGAAGATAAGGCTTCTGAATTTTTTGTCCTGGGCGTGAGTTGTCCTCATTGTCATGACTCGAAAACCGAAGCTAAAAAACAAGCTTTATTAGAGCGGCAGCATCAGATTGAGCTTGCTAAGGGTCGCAACCAAGTACATATGGGCGCGTGCTATGATGCTAAGGAAAAATCCGATGGTGCGATCGACTAAAAGGTATGTTGTTGGGCTTGAGCCCCAAGAGCGCTGAAGCGCAACTACGTACCAAGAAAGGTATGTTGTTGGGCTTGAGCCCCAAGAGCGCTGAAGCG
>NZ_JAEQCE010000004.1:0-213460 GCF_020738665.1 Microcoleus sp. PH2017_08_TRC_O_A | reverse complement strand
GAAGCGCAACTACGTACCAAGAAAGGTATGTTGTTGGGCTTGAGCCCCAAGAGCGCTGAAGCGCAACTACGTACCAAGAAAGGTATGTTGTTGGGCTTGGGCCCCAAGAGCGCTTGCATCGCAACTACGTACCAAGAAATGCCCAATGCCCAATGACTATATGTCACCAATATATCCAATTTTATATTCATTCCGCCGTTGTCCCTATGCTATGCGCGCACGTTTAGCGCTGATGATTAGCGATCGCGCGTGTGAGTTGCGGGAAGTTGTTTTGCGAGACAAACCACAAGAAATGTTAGATGTATCTCCGAAAGGTACAGTACCGATATTGATTGATGTTGACGGGCGCGTACTCGATCAAAGTATCGATATCATGTTGTGGGCGTTGGAACAACACGATCCTGAAAAATGGTTGAGGCCAAAGGAAGGTTCTGTTGCAGAAATGCTGGAACTTATCTCTCAATTTGATTATGGGTTTAAATATCATCTTGACCGTTATAAATACCCTGAGCGTTATGCTGGTGTTGATGCTCAAGCACATCGCGATGAATGTGCTTTATATCTGGGGAAACTCAATGCTAAATTAATCAAGAATAAATATTTGTTTGGTAATAATGTAGCATTGGCTGATATGGCGATCGCACCTTTTGTCCGTCAATTCGCCCATACCGATAAAATTTGGTTCAACGAACAGCCTTGGATTCCCCTACAAGCTTGGTTGACAGCCTTCACTGACTCGGAAATTTACGCCAGTGTGATGCAGAAATACCCCAAATGGGAATCGGGGAATCCCACCGTTATTTTTGGGCGATCGTAATTATATTCAATCAACAGATAAGATTGCTTTCATTTGTTATCAATTCTTAAAATTATCTGCGTTTATCTGTGTTAATCTGCCGGATATCTGCGGTTTACCTATCCATCAAAAATTTATGCAATAAATCTCATATCTAATGTTATTCTATTCCCTCAGGCGTTAGTGTATTCTAACAGATATTGTCAGGCTAAAATTATGATTGATGTTGGTTCATTAGTTCGATCGCCCAAAAACGATATGGGAATCGGAAAAGTTGTCGAGGTATCCCACCCCGATGCCATAGTTGAATATTTTTGCTCAGTAAAAAACCGCATCCGCAAAACTGTACCCCTCAGTTTGCTACAAGAAGCCCGACTTCAGCGTCAAACCCGCTGCTACCTCTGGAGTACAAGTCAGGAAAGGTGGATAATTGGCCGAGTTTATGACTGGGATGAAGATAAACTAGAGTACGAAATTGACCTCCCCGACAGCCAAAGTTTGCAAGCTGTCGAAGCCGAGCTTTACGTTCGCTGCAATATCCCGATCGCCGATCCGATCGACATTTTAGCAGTTAAAGGCCAAGAAACTCCCTATTTTCACGATCGCCGTTTGGCTTTTGTCCAATCTGCGATCGAACAGCGCGCCGTCAGTCGCGGCATGACGGGCTTAATTTCTGCTAACATAGACCTGTACCCGCACCAAGTTGAAGTCGTGCGGCGCGTCCTAGAAGACCCAATCGTGCGCTATTTGTTGGCAGATGAAGCTGGACTGGGGAAAACAGTAGAAGCGGGAACAATTCTCCGCCAATTCTTGCTAGACGATGCTAACGGGCGCGCTGTGGTAATCGTTCCCAAATACCTGCTCGAACAGTGGCGGCAAGAGTTAGAAAATAAATTCTATTTGTCTCATTTTGCCGATCGAGTGCAGCTTGTTTCTTTGAGCGAAATCAATCAAATTAGCCGCAATGCTAACCTAGATTTTTTGATTGTTGATGAAGCGCAAGAACTCGCAGCCATGGCTAATTCGAGCGATCGCAATCAACAACAATCCTTTGAACTCTGCCAGAAACTAGCTCATAAAAGCAAAAATTTATTGTTATTATCTGCAACGCCAGTCATCGGCCGCGAGCAAGATTTTCTCACGATGCTGCACTTGCTAGACCCCACAACCTACCGTGTTGAAGATTTACAAAGTTTCAAAGCACAGGTGCAGAACCGTCAAGAAATTGGTCGAACTTTACTCGATTTCCGAGAGACAACACAGCCTGCTGTTTTGCAAACAAAACTTGCTCAACTTCGCACTCTTTTTGCTAAAGATGATTATTTAATCGCATTGGCAAAGGAATTAGAAAAAAGCCTAAAAACCAAAGAAACCGAAGAAAAATCTCGCCTGATCCGAACTATTCGCACCCACGTTAGAGATACCTACCGCCTGCACCGCCGCATTCTCCGCAACCGCCGGGATGCGGTGGAAGATGTGATTTTCGATCGCGATACAGTACCTAAAGCCGAGTACGATCTCAATGACGAACAGTGGTCTGAAATTCAAACTGTACTCGATAAATGGCGCGCTGCTGCTCCCAAATCTAGCGAATATCAGAGAATTTTTCTGCTGTTTTTCCGCGCTTCCGGTACTTGGTTGAATGTTTTGGAACGGGTTATCAAAGCTCGCTTGCAGAAAAAATCTAGTCCAGAGCTCGATCGCGAATTCGGACAAAGCGACACCGCAATTTTGACGAAAACTGCGCTGTTTTCCGAAGAAAGGGAACTGCTGGAAACCTTGCTCAACACTGTGTCAAAGGTCGAGGAAGGGTTCGATCGACTGGGTTTGTTACGAATCGCTATTTTGCGATTTCTCGCAGTTGCATTGAAGGTTCCGCGCGAATATCACAGCAATCCTCGCGATTTGCTCTCCAGAATTCAACAGCAAATTAAACGGCCGATTCCGGGCGAACGTTTCCCGAAAATTGTGATTTTCACCAGTTTTACGACGACTTGTCAAGAGATTGCGGAAAATTTAGCTAAAATCTTTGGTAAAAAGGCGATCGCCAGTCATGACATGACCAAATCAGCGGATGATGTGGAGGCGAATCTCCATCGGTTTAAGACTGAACCGCATTGTTTTGTCTTGGTGTGCGATCGATCGGCAGAAACAGGCGTCAACCTACAATTTATAGATTGGTTAGTCCACTTCGATTTACCGTGGTTTCCCAACCAGCTAGAACAAAGACTCAGCAGAGTCGATCGCATTGGTAGCAAAATGGGAGTGCAATTTTGTTTGTTTGCAGGCCCGGATATGCCCGATAGCCCCCACGAAGCTTGGTTTCAAGTCTTAAAAAACGGGTTTGATATCTTCAACAAATCGATCGCCAGCCTTCAGTTTTATGCCGAAACCAAACTGATTACACTTGAAGAAAAGTTGTTTACTGAAGGAGCAAAAGGCCTATCAAGCGAACTTGAATCGATTAAAACTGAAATCGAACAAGAGAAAATCAAAATCGATGAACAATACGCCCTCGATGAAATTGATATTCTTGATGACAGCGCATCTCAGTATTTTGAATCCCTCGACAACTGCGACGCACGCCATAAAGAAATGCAGCGGGCGGCGGAAGGTTGGTTGTGTCAAGCCCTCCATTTCAAACAAGTCGAACATCCCAGTATCTCTGGTTTGGTGCGCTATCAACCTACTCAAAAAACCTTAATTCCCTCCAAGGATTTGACAACTCAATTAGTTCCCTATTGTCAGCAATACGGTAGTTACAATCGGCGTATTGCTCATCAAAATACCGATGTCGTTCTTTATCGAACTGGCGAGGGATTAATTGATGCACTGGGCGCCTATGTTCGCTGGGACGATCGGGGTCAAGCTTTTGCGATGTGGCGTCACGATGAAAGTTGGGATGCTGCGGAAGGGAAGGAATGGTTTGGCTTTCAGTTTAATTATTCAATTCAGACTGATGTGCAGCCTGCTGCTCAAATTTTGCAAGCACAAAACATCGAAAATTACAACTTAAAAGCTTTGCAACGGCGCGCTGATGCTCTGTTTTTACCAATTTTTGAAACTGTGTATGTAGATGCTCGCAGCGAACAAATGTCTGTGGTAGAAGATGCGGAAGTTTTGGCAATTTTGCAGCGGGGTTATAAAGGGAAAGGCGGCCCGAATCGGGATTACAATTTGTCTAAAAATCGCACATCGCTGATTGACAATTTTGTAGATTCCCTGGATTGGGATGATTTTTGTCAGAAGGGGCGGGTGGTATCGGAGGAATTGCTGCGCGGGCGCGAGGCTTTTGTCGAAATGTGCAATAATTCTGCTACCAGTGCTGCAATTCAACTCAAAAATCGGGTAAATCAATTGCAATTACGTTTGAATCGACTTTCTAAATCGGAACAGCTTTTAGAATCAGTTTTGGCTGATGAAATTAGTACCGAAAGTTTGTTGAGTCAAGCGGTTTTAGCGGGAATTCGCCACCCGCACCTAACTCTTGAGTCGGTAGGATTTATTGTGATTTCTGGGCGTGCTCCTGTGAAATCGGAGGATGAGGGATAATTTGTTTTGGTGAAGTGCGTAGGCCGGGGCCCGGGCGTAGCCATCGCTCTTTTTGAGGGCGATTCCCTACCCTTCACCGAACCCTTGCGGGAAGATAGCTTCGCTTCACGCTCTTTTTTGAACCGATTCGGGAACACGGGCTTTTGGGTTCGTGCCACGATGGACGCTGATGGATGAAAAGGATTTCGGTATGTATGATTGTGAACTGCTTCGGATGTTGATCGATTACACTATGGTATGTTGAATTTTTATTGCAATAACTTATTTTAGGGGTGTAAATATGGCTGATTTACCATCAAGAACTACTGAAATTATAAATCAATTAAAACAGCAGGCTTTAGATATTGTTAATGAAGCTTCTGCCTTGGAATTAACCATTTTTGAACTATTTGGAGAGACCGAGGCAACGATTGCGGCACTAGATGAAATGAAAAGTGCAGCCGATGATGCTGAATCTTCCTACTCTCAACTATCTACTATCCAGCTTCAAATTGCCCAAGCTCAACCTGTTGCCTCTGGTGATATGCTACAATTACTAGAACGAGCTATAGCACGAACCCAAGCAAGGATTCCGGCACTGGAGCGTAGTATTGAAGAAGTTAAGATGGAATACAACTTGCCATGAATAAACAACCGCGCATCCCCGATCCAGAAACATCTAAACGTTTGCTAGCTAACCTCCGCCGAACTCGTATGGAGGTTCAAGAAGTCAATTTAGAATTAGGAGAAATTAATACGCTACTGGCAGAACAGCTTCGCCTGCAAAGATTGAATCGAGTCAGGCGATCGCTCAATAGCTCTACAGCAGAATTGTAAATTTATTAGCCAAAGCCACAAAAAGTTTAAGAAACGCGAGCGATATTTTTTGAACCGATCTATCGCACAGGCTTTTGGGCCCGTGCCACGATGGATGCGGATGGATGAACGGGATCTGGCATTTACGGGCTAAACATCCTCAAAAATTGCTCCCCGCTGCTGTAAATTTAGCTTGACATCTTCCGCAAGTCCCGAGTTATTCCCAAACCTCGCTGACTTGACATTCGCACCGCTGAAATTAGCATTTGTTAGGTTAACTTCGAGCAGATTTGCGCGACTAAAATCGGCACCGCTGAGGTTTGCTAAAGCCAGACTGGCGCGGTACAAATCTGCACCGCTCAAATCTGCATTTCCGAGGAAAGCGCCACTCAAATCTGCACCGCCAAATTTGGCGTTTTGCAGGTTGGCGTCGCTGAAATCGGCATCGTTTAAGTTTGCACCCCGGAAATTTGCCGCCGGGAGATTTGCACTACTAAAATCCACTGCACTTAAACTTGTCCCGCGCAAGCTACCGCCCGCGAAATCCAGTGCGGGATTGAGATTGGCGATTGTTGCCAGTTCTACAAAATCATCGGTTTCAGCAGCTATAATGCGATCGACCATTTCCTGCAACTCGGCTTCGGCTGGCGCGATAATTTCCACCTCAGGCTGTTCCACCGCAGGCAAATTGTAAGACAATAGCGCCCAACTGAGAGCCGGTTGGAGCTTATTTGCTAAATATACAGTCAGGATTCTTTCTAAAACCGAATGTTGATTTGGCGTAATATCGTGCGGCCACAAACCCTCCGCATCTGTGAGATAAATATCTTCTTTCGCAACTTCAAAAGCCGCTGCAATCCGCAATGGTTTGGCGGGAAATTCTCCCAGTTTAACACTTTTTAGCAAACCTTTTAATATTGGTTTTCCCCGTTTTAATGAAAAAATCCAAGCGGGTTTTGTATCGTCGCCGATTGTGGAAACATGACAAAACGTGCAGTCAGTTTCCTGGATTTTTTCCACCTTCTCGTTGTCTCGGACTTTCCGCTGACTTTCGGTTGACAAAATCTCTGTACTGCTGTCGATGGGCGACAGCTCAAAATCACCCACTAATTGACGCGATGCTACCGGAATTTCGCAGTTTTCCAGATTTAGTTTGAGCGTTCCGCCTTGCAGACCAAATTTAACGCGGCCGCCCAGCAGCGGTTCCCAATGCTCGTTAAAATTGAGGCTCAAGTGAATGTCAAGCTGCTGGGTTTGGGCTGCAACTGATGGCACTGGAATTGCTTCTAGTTGCATCCACAAGCAATCTGGGTATTTGTTGTGAGACTCTAGCGATCGCATATCGGTAGAAGTGCTGGCTCTGCCAGACTGTGATGGAGATTTTGACGAGTGCTTTATTTTATTTTATCACTATTGAGCCAAACTATTGATCGAATTTTTATCTGTGATAATTTATCGTTGGTTTGCGACACCTATAATGCACCTTAGCTTAATTGGTTGGTAGTATTTGGTTTTTTACCCAATTCCGAAATGCTTGAACTAATTCTAAATAATCCATTGTTTCCGCCTGTTGCAAAAACCCGACAATTTCTAAAATATGTACAGTGGGAAATGCTAAACTGCGATCGCACGAAACGTATGCTCTATTTTCTAATCTATTGATAATCAGGCGTTCGCCGTTATAAATCCAAACTTCCGGCACGCCGACATCAGCATAAACTTGCAAGCTATTTTCCGAGTAACTCGTGAGATCGAGTTCCACTACTAAATCAGGTGGCGGACTTTCCTTCGTGTCAATTCTTTTTATTCCTTTAATTGCAGATAAATTCTGGATGTAAAAACATTCATTTGGTTCTGCACTGCTGAGTTCTGGACGCTTAAAAGTTGTGGAACCGACGGCTGCAATGTTCAGTCCGAATTCTTCAGCCAGGGTTTCCACAAATCTGCCGATTATTGTTTTGTAAAATTGGTGTTCTGGTGAAGGTTCCAGAATCTCTAGATTGCCACCATTGTATTTCAGCCGCAGCGGCCGGTCAATGTATTCGGCGAGCAAGGTTTCGTAGGTTTGCCAACTGATACCCGATAACTGGATATTTTGGCCTGGCGAGGTGAGATTTTCAGCGGGCATAGTGGTATTTTGCTGAGTAGTTCGTAGGCGCAAGCCGGGGCGTAGCCATCGCACTTTTGGATTATACCATCAATTCGGGCGATCGCAGTAGCATCTTTACTAGACCTGAATTACAAAAATAATTCGGACGGGCTAGAAGCCCATCCCACAAGAAAAAAAATTGTGGGATGGGCTTCTAGCCCGTCCTGAAATTTGATTAACAGGACTTTTACAATCTTTTCTACTCACCCATCTGCGCCGGAAATACCGCAGATAAATCGAGAGACAAATCTGGGAAACCTGGAATTACCACAAACTCATTTGGCAAAACCACTCGTTTGACTCGATAATCGAAACCACCTCTTTGTTTCTGATAAGGTTCGCTGTGCATTTCCAGTTGAATATCTACCAAATTAAATATCCAATAATCAGCAATCCCAGATTCAGCGTAGAGAGATAACTTGGTTCTTCCATCGTAATCCAAAGTAGAATCAGAAACTTCAATCACCAACAAAATATCAGCAATTAGAGGGTGAGATGATACATAATCATCAAAGCGATTGCGTGCAATCACTACATCAGGTTCTGGTTCACTATCAGGAGGCAAAATTATCGGTTCCTGACCGCGCACGCAGGCACTTCTTGCCATAATCAGGCACAACTCTCCCAGCAATAGAGAGTTACAAGCCGAGTGAAACGTAGTTTTTTTAGCTTTTTTGATAATTTCTCCGCGAATCAATTCAAATCGGTTATCGAATTCAAAAAATCCCAGTTCTGCCAAACGGTGATATTCGGCGATCGAGAATCGTTTTGCTGTAGCGAAAGTCATAGCTTTTGTTATTCTATAATATGATTTTCGATTCAAGAATTGGCAATGAATAGAGTGCGGTAGCTCATAACAGTAATTGTCCGAAGAGTTTGTCGATGGCTGCGCCCCGGCTTGCGCCTACGCACTCCTCAGCTTCACTCACCCATCTGCGCCGGAAATACCGCAGATAAATCGAGAGACAACTCTGGGAAACCTGGAATTACCACAACCTCATTTGGCAAAACCACTCGTTTGACTCGATAATCGAAACCACCTCTTTGTTTCTGATAAGGTTCGCTGTGCATTTCCAGTTGAGGCTCTACCAAATTAAATATCCAATAATCTGCAATCCCAGATTCAGCGTAGAGAGATAACTTGGTTATCCGATCGTATTTCAAAGTAGAATCAGAAACTTCAATCACCAACAAAATATCAGCAGCTAGAGGGTGAGGAGATAAATAATTGTCAGAACGGCGGGCAATAACTAGATCGGGTTCTGGTTCGGTATCATCTGACAAAATAATCGGTTCCTGTACGCGCACGCGAGCGCGTCTTGCCAGTAAAATGATTAACTCCTCAACTAAAAGAGTATTACAAACCGAGTGAAGCCTACCTTTAGCAGCCATTTTGATAATTTCTCCGCGAATCAATTCAAATCGGTTATCGGATTCAAAAAATCCCAGTTCTGCCAAACGGTCATATTCGGCGATCGAGAATCGTTTTGCAGTTACGGCAGTCATAGCTTTTATTCCCCTCTACAATTACCAACATTCCTATTTTACTCGAAAATCCCGCCCCGCGTCGTCAACTCAACTTTGACCCCTTCCGAAATCCCCAAACAACCAACAAACCTCGCATTCTCCACTACCACATTTTTTAAATCAGCGCGGCTTAAATCTGCACCGTTTAAATTTGCACCGCTCAAATCAACACCGCTCAAGTCAGCATTTTTGAAATCAGTGTTTGTCAAATTCGCATTAACTAAAATTGCATTCGGTAAATAAGCACTGCTCAAATTAGCCCCGGTTAAATTTGCACCGGTTAAATTTGCCCTCGGCAGCTTGGTTCGCAAATCTGCACCGCTTAAATTGGCACTGCTGAGTTCAGCATCCCGCAAATTAGCATTGCACAAAGTAGCATCAATTAAAATAGCAGAACTCAGCAAAGCACCGCTGAGATCTGCCAAGGTCAAATCTGCACCTTGGAGGTTGGTTTCGCGTAAATCTGCACCGTTCAAATCAGCGTAGTTCAAGTCAAAATTCCTTAAATCAGCTCCGGCAAAATCTTCGACGGGATTCAAACCAACTGTTTCTGCAAGTTGGACAAAATCATGATGTTTGTCGGTTAAAAACAGTTCCCGCACGATCGCCAATTGCTGCTGTCGGTACTCGTCGGCTTTCTCGTAATCGGCTAAATATTTGTAAGCCAGCTTCAAACTCTTGAGAGCACTGCGCTCAACGCGATCGTCCTGGTGGGCGCGCGCCATCGACAATTGCTGCTGATAACACTCGATCGCATCGGGCAAATTTCCATTAGCATCGCAAGCCAGGGCCAAATTGCCCAAAGCTTCCAACTCTCCGCGAAAGTCGCCAGTCTCTCGCGCGATCGCCAAACGCTGCTGCTGGTAATCAATAGCACCAGAAAAATCTTCAAGGGCACAGCAAGCATTGCCCAGATTTCCCAAAGCATTTGCCTCGCCCCGGCGATCGCCAATTTCCCGCGCTAACACCAAATGCTGCTGATAACAGTCGATCGCGCGATCGTAATTCAAGAGCGCCTCGTAAGCCACGCCCATATTACCCAACGCTGCACCCGATCGGCGCTTATCGTCCATTGAGCGATACAGCGTCAGGGCTTCCTGCCAAGAATCCAGCGCCGCCTCAAATTGGTGCGCCTGATATTGCAAAATCCCTTGCTTGATTAGCTCGCTAGCTTGTTCGCTCATGCTGTCAAAATCACTTAATAACTCAAGTTGATATTAATCGACTTCCAGCGGTAATTGCTAATGGGTAATTGCTAATGGGTAATTGCTAATGGGTAATTGCTAATGGGTAATCGGCAATCAGTATGGCCAACTCTCGCCATTGTCCCCTCTCCCATTCTCCCCATTCAGACAAAAAAAGGAGAGTCACCTCAGTAACTCTCCCGACCATCAGGGTGCATCTCTGTAACATGATATAACATATTGAGAATGAGGGGCAAAGCCCAGTTTGTCAGGCTTTGATGAAAAAGTATAGCTGGCGCAACGATTTAAACCTTGCGGGCTGAAGATTGGCAGTTGCTTCAGGTATCTTCCTTCGTGACAAGCGTCCTCGCGGTTCCACAATTCGGGATTCTTCCAAGCAGAAACCGCTCATCAGTATTTTCACGTCCGTGCCCCACAAAAAAAGACAAAAAAAAAGAGAGAGCTACGGAAGTAACTCTCCCTGCCATCAGGGTGCATCTACATAACAGACTATAACACATTAGGGATGAGGGGTGACACCATCTTATATAAAATTTTCATGAAGAAGTATAGCTAGCCCAAACGCCTCAAACCTTTACATATCAAGATTGCCAGCTTCTTATTGTCTATTTCTGACTGTCTTTAGCATTTTCCTGCTGCGATTATTCGGCATTTGTCCAGCCAGAATCTTGCGATCCGTATTTTTACGACCGTAGTCACAAAAAAAAGACAAAAAAAGAGAGAGCTACGAAAGTAACTCTCTTTGCCATCAGGGTGCATCTACATAACACAATATAACACGACAGGACTGAGGGGTGATACCCCCAAATGTGAAGATATTGTCAAGAAATGTATACTTAATTGTAAAGTTACCATGAAGCGGGAAGGACGGGCTCAGGAAAAACCGATTGCCCGCTACTCTATCCGCTACACGATACCACGATTGAAACCTTCCAGAAACCGCTCATCCGTATTTTCACGTCCGTGTCCCACAAAAAAAAGACAAAAAAAAGAGAGAGCTACGGAAGTAACTCTCCTTGCCATCAGGGTGCATCTACATAACAGAATATAACACAACAGGCATGAGGGGTGATACCCCTAAATGTGAAGATATTGTCAAGAAATGTATACTTAATTGTAAAGTTACCATGAAGCGGGAAGGACGGGCTCAGGAAAAACCGATCGCCCGCCACTCTATCCGCTACACGACTCCTTTAACGACTGCTTAGGCTGGGCTGTTAAGCTTGGCTGCCAGCAACTCATTGGTCAATTTGGGATCTGCCCGGCCGCCTGTTTCTTTCATCACCTTGCCGACGAAAAAGCCCAGCAGCTTAGTTTTGCCAGCCCGGTACTGTTCGAGCTCCTTGGGATTGGCGGCCAACACTGCATCGATCGCGCGATCGATCGCCCCTGTATCAGAAATTTGAATCAAACCCTTGCTTTCAACCAACTTCTGAGGCGAACCGCCGTTTGCTAGTAACTCCGGCAAAATATCCTTAGCGATTTTGCCGCTGATCGTGCCAGCATCAATTAGCCCCAGCAGTTCGGCCAAATCCTGCGGTTGGAAAGGAATTTGTGCGATCGCCAGTTTCTCATTTTTCAGATAAGCAGTGATATCGCCCATCACCCAATTCGCAGCGCCTTTAGCCACAGCACCGGCGGCGATCGACTTTTCAAAATACTCAGCCACCGCTTTGTCGTCAGTCAAAACCCGCGCGTCGTAGGGAGAAAGACCTAGTTGAGTTTCGTAGCGGTATCGTTTTTCTGCTGGCAATTCCGGCAGTTGAGCTTTCCAATCGTGCAGTTGATCTGCCGAAACTTCGATCGGAGGCAAATCCGGTTCCGGGAAATAGCGGTAATCGCTCGCACCTTCCTTAATCCGCATACTGAAAGTACACTGCTTGTTTTCATCCCAAAGCCGCGTTTCTTGGATGATGGTTTCGCCATTTTCGATCGCTTGAATTTGCCGCTCGATCTCGTAATCGATCGCCCGTTCGATCGCATTAAAAGAGTTCATATTTTTAATTTCCACCTTCGTGCCGAACTCTTTTCTGCCAACGGGGCGCACCGAAATATTCACGTCGCAGCGCAGGGAACCTTCCTGCATATTCCCGTCGCCGACACCGATATAACGCACGATCCGGCGCAATTCTTGACCGTACTCGGCAGCTTCCGCGCCCGTTCGCAAATCCGGTTCCGAAACAATTTCGATTAAAGGCACGCCGGCGCGGTTGTAATCTACCATTGAATAAGTAGAACCGCTGAGGCGATCGCTACCGCCGTGAACCAATTTCCCTGCATCTTCCTCCATGTGCAAGCGAGTGATTCCGATTTTTTTTCTAGTAGAATTGCCTGTCTCGTCCACCAGTTCAATTTCTATTGAACCGTTAGTAGCGATCGGCAAATCGAACTGAGAAATTTGATAATTTTTTGGCAAATCGGGATAGAAATATTGCTTGCGGTCAAACTTACTATAAGGTGCAATTTGACAGTTGAGAGCTAGCCCTGCCTTCACTGCATACTCCAGCACTTTTTGATTTAATACTGGCAACACTCCAGGCATCCCCATACAAATTGGGTCAATGTTAGTATTTGGAGCATTACCAAATTCTGTAGAAGAGCTGGAGAAAATTTTAGTATTCGTACTCAATTGACAGTGAGTTTCGAGACCGATAACAGCTTCGTACTGAGTTTTAACTGATGTAGCAGCAGTCATAAGAGACCTATAAAGACCGGGCTAGAAGCCCATCCCACAAAAATCTTTTTTCTTGTGGGATGGGCTTCTAGCCCGTCCCAAAATTTGGTTAAAAGGATTTTTGCAAGAGGTCTATTATATTTTAGCTGTTTATTGACGAAACCGACTTGGGAGTATTTGTCGGCTAGGGACGGTTTTCACTTCACACCGGCAGAGTTCGCAAACAAGATCGATCGACCATTTGGGCCACTGGTGGCTAATAATTGACTTCCCTGGGTTAGTTTTCCCCCGCCGCGCTCTTCTTGCTGGCGATCGGCACACCCAATGCTCTACTACGGATGCGCGATCGGCTCGCGCACAGATCTGCCTCAGTATTATTTCGACGCCACGGGAACACAATCCTGTGCAAAAATATACAGAGCAGAGTGCGCCCGTACTTGGGTGAGGAGAGTTTTGGGGCGATCGATCGCAAGTGCCGATCTGCACGCTAAACCTATACCTGCCGTCTTTAATAGCACCGCCGCCACTCAAAATCGGCGCCACGCACAAATTAAAAAGTAAAAATGTATAATTTAACAATAAACTACACATTTTTAATTGTTAAAGTTTAATTTAAAAGTCTCAACCTAACACTTGCTTAACTGTCAAAAATATGCCTGAAATTCCAGTGGAAAGTGCCGCACTGTTTCAGAACAGCATCACTGAGCTAGAGGAGGTGGAATCAGCCCTCGAACTCGCTTGGAACGAACTCGAAAAACAAACAGCAGAAACCATTGCTCAGATAGCCAAAGCCGACGTAGCAAATGCACAGGAAATCAGCGAGCGCTTTGTCGCAGCCAAGGAACTCCGCCAGCAACTTCAAACCAAAATAAAACAAGCCAACTCGCAGCGGGAATTTCACCTAGAAAACTCGCCAATGGCAGTTCTAGAGTGGGATAGCGAACTGCGGGTAGTGCGGTGGTCGCCAATGGCCGAACAAATATTTGGCTGGAGTGCAGCAGAAATAATCGGCCAATACTGGCACGAATGCTCAATAATTTATCCAGAAGACTTCGAGCAAGTCAGCGCTGCGGCAAATCAAATGTTTTACAGCAGAGAACCCCGCAACGTTTGCCGCAACCGCAACTCTACCAAAGATGGCTCAGTAATTTACTGCGAGTGGTACAATTCTGCACTGCTCGATGCAGAAGGAAAATTAGTTTCAATTCTGTCTTTTGCCACAGACATCACCGAACAGCACCGCACTCAAGAACAACTTCGCCAGCGCCAACAGGCCTTCAGCGCCCTAGCGGAAAATGCTACCGATATCATAGCGCGGTTCGATCGAGAACTGCGCCACCTTTACGTCAACAAAGAAGTCGAACGAGCCACCGGAAAACCCCCCTCAGAATTTATCGGCAAAAGCAACAAAGAATTAGGAATGTCCCCCCACATTTGCAACCTGTGGGACGAAGCGTGTGTCAAAGTTTGTCGCACCGGCAAACAAGAAACCATCGAATTTGACTTTCCCACTCCCGATGGGACAAAATACTATCAAAGTCGAGTAATTCCCGAATTTGCTGAGGACAATTCAGTAGAAACAGTTTTAAGCATCACCCGGGACATCACAGAAATCAAACAAGTCGAAGCTCAGTTGCGTCAAAGCGAAGCTAGGTTTAGGCGCGTAGTTAACTCTAATATTATCGGCATCTTTTTTTGGGAAATTAACGGTCAGATTACCGACGCAAATCAAGCTTTTTTAAACCTAGTAAAATACACAAGACACGATTTGCTTGAAAAAAAAATTAGCTGGCTAAAAATGACACCGCCAAAGTACCGCAGCCTAGACGAACAAAAACTTGCAGAAATGACAGTTACCACCACAGCTATTCCCTATGAAAAAGAATACATCTGCTCGGACGGCAGCCGCGTTCCGGTGCTGCTAGGCGCTGCATTTTTAGAAGGAAGCCAGGAAGTTGGGGTGAGTTTTGTGCTGGATTTGACACAGCGCAAACAAGCTGAATTAGAGCTGCAAAAACAGCAACAACTTTTAGAAAGCATTGTTACAACCCTCCCGAACTTTCTGTACATTTACGACACAGAAGCACAGCAAAATATCTATGCCAATGCAGCCGTCACAGCCATCCTGGGCTACACTCCCCAAGAAATGCAAGAGTTGGGTACAGAAGCTATTTCTAGCTTAGTTCACCCCGAGGATCTGCACAAGTTAAGTGCAAGTATGCAGTTGCTGGAAAACAGCACCAACCCTCACGCTACAAATGACACTGACTACAGAATCAAACACAAAAACGGCGAATGGCGGTGGGTGCACGATCGATCGACAATTTTCAAAAGAACCCCAGGGGGACAAATTCAGCAAATTATCGGTTCGATACTCGACATCAGCGATGCCGTGGCGGCAGCTACGCAACGCAAACAAGCCGAAGAATCCTTAAAAGAGCAAAACGAAGTGCTGCAAACAATCTTCGACAACGTGCCAGTCATGCTATCATTCTTGGGACATAGCGGTGAAATAGAGTGGGTAAACCGCTACTGGGAAAAAGTGCTGGGCTGGAGTTTTGCAGAACTCAAAAACTACGATATCTTTGCCGAATGCTACCCGCAGGCAGAATACCGCCAATACGTTTTGGATGAAATCCAAGCAGCAACTGAGAACTGGAAAGACTTCAAAACAACAGTTAGAGACGGGCGAATAATTGACACTACTTGGGCAAATATTCGTCTCTCCGACGGCCGACACATCGGCATCGGTCAAGATATCAGCGATCGCAAACGAGCCGAAGCAGAACTCAAACAGCTCTACGAAACTTTAGAAGTTCAAGTTGCCCAGCGTACCGCCGAACTTGAAACTTTTTTTGATGCTTTACCCGATCACATTTTTGTTGTAGAACGCGAAGATATGCGTCAGGTTTTTGTCAATCAACCTTTGGCAAAAATGGCAGGGTTCAACAGCCGAAAAGAAATGCAAGGAAAAACCGTGTCTGAGTGTTTTTCCCCTGAAGTTGTCACAAAATTTGTGCGTGAAAACTTGCTGGTATTTGAATCAGGTGAAACTCTACACTTGCAAGAAAAATTTGTATTGTCCGGCGATACTGTTTACTTCGACACTTTTAAAATTCCTCTCAGGAATCTCGATGGCGAGGTTTATGCTTTAATTGGCACTTCTCGCGATATCACTGAGTTGGTTGAGACAAAACAAGCTTTGTCGAAACGCACTGAGCAATTAGAGGCTGCTAATCAAGAATTAGAATCTTTTTGCTATTCTGTTTCCCACGATCTCCGCGCTCCTTTACGCCATATTTCAGGTTTTGTTAATGCTTTGAAACAACGCTTAGAATCAACTGAAATCTTGAACGATCCTAAAATCGTTCACTACATGGAAGTGATTGATGATAGCAGCCAAAAAATGAGTTTGTTGATTGACGGTTTACTCGCTCTTTCGCGGGTGGGCCGCACCGAGTTAGTGCAAATTCCGATCGATCTCACCCGCCTGGTGCAAACTGCGATTAAATTGACTAAACCCCGAACAGCCGGAGATCTGGGCCCAACTCCCGACAGCGTTGAATTTGCCGTCGGAGATTTGCCGACGGTGATGGGAGATCCCACCTTGCTGCAACAGGTGTTCAGCAACTTGATTAGCAACGCCGTCAAGTTCAGCCGCGGACGCACTCCGGCTACAATAGTTATTGATTCCTTACCTGATGGAACGATTTTTGTCAAGGATAACGGCGTGGGTTTTCCGATGGAATATGCCGATCGACTTTTTGGAGCCTTTGTGAGGCTGCATTCCCAGAGAGAATTTGAAGGTACGGGGATCGGTTTGGCGATCGTCGGGCGGATTATTCACCGCCACGGCGGCACGATTTGGGCAGAAAGCATACCTAGTCAAGGAGCCACGTTCTACTTTAAACTAGGCAAACAATCTCAAACAGCAATGTAGATTCGCAAGTGACCAGTATATAGCAGTTCTCAGAAAGATCGGGTACGCTTGGGTAATCGGGAAAAAGGTAATCGGCAATCACCGAAAAGCTTGCTGTTCAAAAGCTTTCTGGCACATTATTCATTACCTATTACCAGACATACGTCACTCTTCGCCTTCGATGCTATAGTAGTTCTTAATTTATAATTGAAAACTATTATACAGTTCAATAAGTAACAGTCGGTTCTGCCAGCCCTCCGTTGCACGTGCTAAATCAATGTCATCAAAACATCATTAATATTGCTAAAGCATTAAAAATCTAACTAAAAACAGTGATACAAACTTAACTATACTCAATTTAATAAATGAAATCTAGCCCAAAAACGAACAACAAATTTAATACTCCACAATACCGTATGTTAGATAGAACTCAGACAAACTATTTACTAAAAACAGTATCAGAATCAACGTTAAAATTGTTGATTGTCGAAGACATGGCGGAAGATCTGGAATTAATAGTGCTCGCGTTAGAAGCGGGGGGAGTAAATTTTAACTACGATACTGCCGAAACAGCAACAGAATGCAGACAACTGATCCACAATTGCAAGTACGACGCAGTGCTGTCAGATTACCGCCTCCCTGGGTTTAACGGTTTAGAAGTGTTGAAATTAATGCAGGAATTAGGGCAAGAAATACCATTTATTTTAGTAACGGGAAGTTTGGGAGAAGAAGCGGCAGTTGAGTGCATCAAAGCCGGCATGAACGATTTTGTATTAAAAGGGCGGCTGTTTAGGCTGCCAACAGTATTAGAACGATCGCTCCAAGAATACAAAATGCGCCGCCAGCAACAATTCGCGATCGCCCAAATTCAGCGGCAAGCGACTCGTGAGGCGATCGTCAACCGCATCATCCAAGCCATGCGCGAAACCCTGGTACTCGACGAAGTGCTGCAAACTACCGCAGATCAACTGCACGAATCTCTCGAAATCAGCGGCTGCGCGATCTTGCAGCCAGATGCTGAAGGCAGGATTGTAGTCCGCCATATCAGCAAAGCCGCAGAGAAACAAGGACTCATCGGGCTAAATTGCACATTTGCCCAACACTACCAAACCGAACTCGCGGCAGGAGAAGCCGTCGTCATCGAAGAGTTATCGGGCCTGTGCCCGTCCCTGCAAGCATCAGCAGAGTTTGTAGGGTTTCGCACCGTCACGATCGCACCGCTGCTTTACCGTCAGTCATTTTTGGGAGGAATTAGTATCTATCAGTGCGATCGCGATCGCTATTGGAGCGCCGAAGAACTGTCGCTACTCAAAGCGATCGCAGATCAATGTGCGATCGCAATCCACCAAGCCGAACTCTACCAACAAGCCCAAACCGAACTCGCAGAACGCAAACGCGCTGAAGCCGAAGTCCGCGGCATCCAGCAACAGCTAGCCACAATGGCAGCCAACATTCCCGGTTCAGTCTACCGCGCCGTGCTGCATCCAGACGGCACAACCTCCATGCCCTACATTAGTCCGGGGGTGCGCGAACTTACTGGGATCGGGCCAGAAGAAGCAATGGCGTACCCCGAACAGTTGACCAAAATCATCCATCCCGATGACAAAAGTTCCTATGACAGCAGCGTCGCAGCATCGAGTGCCAGTCTGTTGCCCTGCGATCGCCAGTACCGGATCCTGTTGAATTCAGGCCAAGTCAAGTGGGTGCAAGACAGCGCCAGATTTTCCAAAAACAAAAACGGGGACATCATTATAGACGGAGTAGCCCTTGATATCAGCGGACGCAAACAGGCAGAATCAGCCCTCAGACAAAGCGAACAGCGATTTCGATCGCTGATTGAAAACGCCACAGACATCACGATCATTCTCGACGCCGAGGGCATATTCCGCTACATCAGCCCTTCCGTCAAGCGAATTTTAGGCTACGCGCCCCACCAGGCGATCGGGCGCAGCGCCCTAGGGACTGTTCATCCCGACGACTGCGCGGCGATCGCCCAAACCCTCCACAAAGCCATTGAAAACCCCAAAACAAGCCAGTGCCCCCTGGAGTATAGAGTGCTCCACCGCAACGGTTCCTGGTGTTATGTAGAAGCTGTAGCCACCAATTTACTGCACGATCCGGCAGTCAAGGGCATCGTGATCAACTGCCACGACATCACTCAGCGCAAACTCGCCGAAGCACAATTGCTGCACGACGCTTTTCACGATGCCCTTACCGGATTGCCCAACCGATCGCTATTTAGCGATCGGCTGGAACACGCTCTGAGGCTAGCAAAACGGCGCAAAGACTACTTATTTGCCGTGCTGTTTCTCGATTTAGATCGATTTAAAGTAGTCAACGATTCCCTCGGCCATGCGATCGGCGATCAACTGCTAGTTGCGATCGCGCAGCGTCTAACAGCTTGTCTCAGAGTCGGAGATACAGTGGCCCGCCTCGGAGGAGACGAATTTGTGCTGTTACTCGAAGACATCGACGGCGTAAATGAAGCTACCAACATAGTCAACCGCTTGCAAAAGACAATCACCTCCCCCATCCTGCTAGACGGACACGAAGTCTTTATCACCGCCAGCATCGGCATTGCATTGAGCTCCGGCGAATACGAGGAACCGACAAGCCTGCTGCGCGATGCTGACACGGCCATGTATCGCGCCAAAGAACTCGGCAGAGCCCGACACGAAGTTTTCAATAGTTCCATGCACGCCCATGCTTTGAAGCTGTTGCAGCTAGAAAATGACCTGCGACGGGCGATCGAATCAATTAGAGACCCCGCTAGAGAAGAAGACTCTCCGCAATCAGCCCGATCGGGCTTACCTCCCTTATCCCTAACACCCCAGTTTATCATTCACTACCAGCCGATTATGTCGATCGCCCATAACACAATTATCGGTTTTGAGGCCCTGGTGCGGTGGCAGCATCCAGAACGAGGCTTAGTTTCGCCCAACGAATTTATTCCCATAGCCGAAGAAACCGGATTGATCGTACCGCTGGGCCGCTGGGTACTCCGCACAGCTTGCCAGCAAATCCGCCAGTGGCAGCAGCTATTTCAAAATAACCCGCCCTTAAGCGTCAGCGTCAACCTGTCAGTCAAACAGTTTTCTCAGCCAGATTTAATCGAATATATCGATCGAGTTCTCGAAGAAAGTCACCTCGACGGCAACAGTTTAAAGCTAGAAATTACCGAAAGCGTACTCATAGAAAATTCCGAATCAGTCACAGCCATGCTGGTGCAGCTTAGAGCCCGAAACATACACCTGTGCATCGACGACTTCGGCACCGGCTATTCATCACTCTCCTACCTGCACCGCTTCCCCACCAATACCTTAAAAATAGACCGATCCTTTGTCAGCAGGATGGGAGGCGACTTCGACCTCGGCAAAGGAGGCATCGACCCCACAGAAATTGTGCGATCGATCGTGACTTTATCCCACAATTTAGGAATGGATGTAGTAGCAGAAGGAGTCGAAGAAGCCTCGCAACTATCGATACTCAAAGGATTAAAATGCGAGTTCGCCCAGGGATTCTTTTTCTCAAAGCCAGTAGACTCTCAAACAGCAGCAGTCTTAATCCAGCAGCAAGCACAAAATTAGAATTTGCGAAGATTTAGTCTGTCACACAAAGGTCATTAAAAAAACACTGAACTTTGTGGATCCCATTTCGGCATAAAATCTTAAAATATTTTAAAGCTGTCCCTAACTGGCGTCATCCAAATCATTATGGCTATTGGCTACCTCGCCCTCGTTCTCCACGCCCACCTGCCCTTTGTCCGCCACCCCGAAAGCGACTACGTTTTAGAAGAAGAATGGCTGTTTGAGGCGATCGCCGAAACCTACATTCCCCTGCTGCAAGTCTTTGAAGGGCTAAAGCGCGACGGCATCGACTTTAAAATTACCATGAGCATGACACCGCCCTTGGTAGCCATGCTGCGCGACCCCTTGCTGCAAGACCGTTTCGACGACCACTTAGCAAAACTCGAAGAACTAGCCGAACTCGAAATTGAACACAACAGCGACAACGGTCACGTTAGGTACTTAGCCGAACATTACACCGCCCACTTCTCCCAAGTTCGGAATTATTGGGAAAAGTTCGATCGAGATTTAGTCAAAGCCTTCAAACAATTTCAAGACAGCAACAACCTTGAAATCATGACCTGCGGGGCCACCCACGGCTACCTACCGCTGATGAAAATGTACCCCGAAGCAGTTTGGGCGCAAATACAAGTAGCCTGCGAAAGCTACGAACAAAACTTCGGCCGCCGCCCAAAAGGCATTTGGCTGCCCGAATGCGCCTACTACGAAGGCTTAGAGAGGATGTTAGCCGACGCCGGCCTCCGCTACTTCCTCACAGACGGTCACGGCATCCTCTACGCCCGCCCGCGTCCCCGCTACGGTAGCTACGCCCCAATTTTCACCGAATGCGGAGTAGCAGCATTCGGTCGGGATCACGAATCATCCCAGCAAGTTTGGTCATCCGAAGTCGGCTATCCGGGCGCCGCCGAATACCGCGAATTTTACAAAGATTTAGGTTGGGAAGCCGAATACGACTACATCAAACCCTACATCATGCCCAACGGCCAGCGCAAAAACACCGGGATTAAATATCACAAAATCACCGGTCGCGGATTGGGTTTAGGCGACAAACAGTTATACGATCCGTATTGGGCGCGGGAAAAAGCAGCCGAACACGCCAGCAACTTTGCCTTTAATCGCGAACGCCAAGTCGAGCACCTCAACGGCATCATGCAGCGTCCTCCGATTATCGTTTCACCTTACGACGCCGAACTTTTCGGTCACTGGTGGTACGAAGGGCCTTGGTTCTTAGACTACCTGTTCCGCAAGAGTTGGTACGACCAAAATACCTACGAAATGACGCACTTAGCCGATTATTTGCGCGGAAATCCGACTCAGCAAGTATGCCGTCCGTCCCAGTCTAGCTGGGGTTTCCGGGGTTTCCACGAATATTGGCTAAACGATACCAATGCTTGGATTTACCCGCACTTGCACAAAGCCGCGGAACGGATGATTGAATTGGGAAACATGGAAGCAGAGGATGAGTTGCAGTTGCGGGCTTTGAACCAAGCTGCGCGGGAAGTGTTGTTAGCTCAATCGTCTGACTGGGCATTTATCATGCGTACAGGGACGATGGTTCCCTATGCGGTGCGGCGGACGCGATCGCACTTAATGCGCTTCCACAAGCTGTACGATGAAGTCAAAGAAGGCAAAGTCGATTCCGGCTGGTTGGAGAAGGTTCAGGAGATAGACAACATCTTCCCCGAGATCAATTATCGCGTTTATCGATCGCTTTAAGCAAACTTCGAGCTAATTTCCCGCATAAAAAAACCCGCCAGTGCGGGTTTTTTTATTAAGTCTTAATTTACCCGCTCGTAGTAAGTCTTAGGGTGCGCCGCCATCAACAATATGTCGAGCAAATCGAACCATATAGTAGCAACGCACCATGCCAGGGGTGGCTTAACTAATATCATTTCTCTCAATTAGGACTTACGCACTGGTGGTCTGAAACCGGATTTTTTTACAAAAATTATTCTCTAGAGGCACAACTTTTGGGGAAAAACCTGTTTACTCGATCTAAAATGCGTAATTAGTGTCAATTTTTGATACTAAAAAATTAGTTTTAAGTGTGTTTACTCAACTATTTTTCAGGTCATCGCTGCTCAAAAAGTCGATTTTTATTGAAGATTTTTTATGTATCGGCACCCTAGGGCTTCAGACTACGTTTATCAACGTTAATCAGCCGTTTCCCTATCCATCAAAAAATTATGGGCGTTGCTGAATTTAGGTATGATTCAGTCGCTTAGGCAATCTCGGAAATGAGCGAGTAGGGGCAATTCATGAATTGCCCCTACTCGCTCATTTCCGAGGCAAATCATACTCCAAATCAGGAACGCCTAATTTTGTTCTCTAATTATACCGCGAATTTAGGAATACCAATTTGCTTACTTGTTCAGACGAAAAGAACATCAGGTTTGAGCGAACCAACTATACAATAAACAATCCTAATTTTTTATTGGTATTTAGAGGGTGGCAAAACTTGCGATCGCTTTTGGTAGTAGCAATAAAATGAAAATCATGTGGAAATTACGGATTCTAATCAGACCCCAAGTACGTTAAGATAATTTGTATGACAAACATAGTCAACCAAAAAACTCCCAAAAAGCTCCCAAAAAGCTCTCAGATATTGTGTAAAAAAGCACACTTTTAGATTGACTGTGGTATATTATAACATAATTCACTCACTAGATTTAATTTAACTAAATGCTTATGAGTATTAAGATTAACTACCAATTAATAGAAAAAATTAACCAAGGTTTGAATACAGTAGTTTATCGGGCTCAGAGGAAGCAAGATCGACAAGCTGTAATCATCAAAATTTTGAGAGCAGAATATCCTAATCTCGAAGAGATTATGCAATTGAGACATGAATACGAACTCTCTAGAAATCTCAATTTAGAAGGTATTGTCAAGCCCTACGGATTAGAAAATCATCGCAATGGTCTGGCATTGATATTAGAAGATTCAAAAGGAGAAGCACTCAAAAATTTTTTGAGCATTCACAAGTTTAAACTAAAAGATTTTTTATCAATCGCTATTCAGTTAGCAGATACTCTGGGTAAACTGCATGACAACCAAATTATTCATAAAGATATTAAACCAACAAATATCATCATCCATCCTGCCACCCTCCAAGTAAAAATTACTGACTTTAGTATTGCTACGCGATTGTCTAGATCGACCCAAACACTCAGCCATCCCAATTTACTAGAAGGCACAATTGCCTATATGTCACCAGAGCAAACTGGGCGGATGAATCGCTCAATTGACTACCGCACAGACTTCTACTCTTTAGGTATCACATTCTATGAAATGATGTGCGGTGAAGTGCCATTTAAAGCTACAGATCCAATGGAATTAGTTCACTGCCATATCGCTAAACAGCCTGTATCGCCCTGGAAGATTATATGTGCAAAAGAGCAAAATAGGCAAGTAGAAATTAGCAGCAATCACTCCAAATCTCAAATTCAAAATGGCGAGATTCTCAAAGCAATTTCTGACATTGTGATGAAATTAATAGCCAAGACTGCTGAAGATAGATATCAAAGTGGTTATGGCCTCAAGGCCGATCTAGAACAATGTCTAAATCAATTGCAGCAAAGTGGAAAAAATTGTAACTTTATTCCGGGCAAGTGTGATAAATCAGGTCATTTTCTGATCCCCCAAAAACTGTACGGACGAGAAACGCAAGTAGCCAATCTAATGGATGCTTTTGATAGAGTTAGTGCTGGAACAGCCGAGATGATGCTAGTTTCCGGTTACTCAGGAATAGGTAAATCATGCTTAGTTTATGAAATCCACAAACCCATTGTCAGAGCAAGGGGTTATTTTATCGCTGGTAAGTTCGATCAATTTAAACGCAATATTCCCTATGGAGCCTTGATTCAAGCTTTTGAAGAACTAATTCGACAATTGTTAACAGAAAGTTCTGAAAAAATAAATTTTTGGAAACAGGAGATTTTAAATAATTTAGGTCAAAATACTAGAGTCATAATTGACGTTATTCCCGAATTACAATTAATTGTTGGCGAGCAACCCGAAGTTACTCAACTAGGGGCAAGCGAATCACAAAACCGTTTCAATCATGTTTTTCAACAATTCATTCATATTTTTACCCAAAAAGCACATCCCCTAGTATTATTTTTAGATGATTTGCAGTGGGCAGATTCTGCTTCTTTGAAATTGATTCATGTGCTGCTAACTGACCGAGATAGCAAATATTTATTCGTGATTGGAGCATATCGAAATAACGAAGTCAGCCCAGCTCATCCGTTAATGCAGACCTTAGATAGTATTTATTCATCTGGATCGATCGTCAATAATATCATCCTTCAACCGTTGACATTTAATACCGTCAGTCAATTAGTTGCTGATACTTTGGGTGAAAGCTTCTTATCAGCAGCATCTCCTCTGACTTGCTTGTTCGATCAACAAGAACAACTTGAGGAAGAAAGTTTACTTGTAGGAAACGATGGATATGAAACACAAAGATGGCAATTACTAGCTGAGCTAGTTTTCAATAAAACTCAAGGAAATCCCTTTTTCTTAACTCAGCTACTCACTACCCTTTACGCAGAAAAGCTGTTGACATTCGACTTCAGCATTGGCAGATGGCAGTGGGACATGGGACAGATTCAAACTGTAGGAATCGCCGATTATAATGTCGTCGAACTCATCGCCAGAAACATTGAAAAACTACCTTCAGATACCCAGAAAGTTTTAAAGTTAGCAGCTTGTATTGGGAATCGATTTGATTTGGATGTTTTGGCAATAGTCAATGAAAAATCTATATCAGAAACGGCATCTGCTTTATGGGAGGGGCTTCAGACTGGTCTAATTTTGCCTTTGGGAGAAAGTGCTTGCAAAATACCGTTACTGTGCCAGAGTAATGAGTCCTTGGTAGTAGCCAATACTCAAGGAACCCAATTAGAAATTAATAATTACAAAGTTTCCTACAGATTTTTGCATGACCGAGTGCAGCAAGCAGCATATTCTCTGATTCCTACTGAGCAGCAAAAAGCTACGCACCTGAAAATTGGTCAACTCTTGTTACAGAATATGAATCCAGACATCCTAGAAGACAATATCTTTGATATTGTTAACCAGCTAAATGTCGGAGTGGAATTCCTTACCGAGCAAGAAGAAAAATATAACCTGGCTCACTTAAATTTAATAGCTGGTCGGAAAGCCAAAGCAGCGTCAGCTTATGAAGCTGCTGTCACACAACTAAGAGTAGGGTTAAAACTCTTAGCAGAAAACAGTTGGCAGACCAACTACAATCTGACACTATCACTCTATGTAGAAGCCGTAGAAGCGGAATATCTTAATACCAATTACGAAAGGTCAGCAACCCTGGCTGAAGTTGTTTTGCAAAAAGCAAACACTCTGCTCGAAAGAGTGAAGGTATACGAGCTCCAAATCCAGTTTTATATGGCTCAAAATCAGATGTTAAAAGCCATTGATACGGGTCTGCAAGTATTGGATATGCTGGGTGTTTCCTTGTCAAATGAAGTGGGCGACGGGGGTTTTGTTTTTGAGTTACCAAAGCTCAGCGACTTAGAAAATATCCCAGAAATGACAGACCCCTACAAAATAGCAGCTTTAAGGATAATGACATCCCTTGTTTCTCCTGCTGTCGCTGCTAATCCCGAAATTTTGCCCCTGCTTATAGTGAGCTTGGTTAAAATCTGCCTGGAACACGGCAACTCCCCTCTTAGTGCTGTTGCGTATGTCTCTTATAGTGTAATACTGTGTTCGGCAATCGGGGATATAGATGCCGGATATCATGCAGGCAACTTGGCTTTAAAGTTGTTGGATAAATTTAATGCGAACTCGCTTATATGTAAAGTACATCAAATATTTTATGGTTTGGTTATACATTGGAAAGCGCATGGTAAAGAAGCGTTGTTACCCTTACTCTCTGGGCTACAAAGTGGACTGGAAACTGGAGATATAGAATATGCTGGTTATTGTATTACTGTTTATTGCGCGAGCATATTTTTGACGGGGGAGCGATTAGACATTGTAGATCAGAAGCAAAGACAATATCTTGATTTGGCAATCAAGCTAAAACAAGACTATTCAATCTACTACATCAAAATATTCCACCAAATGACGCTAAATCTTGAAGATAGAAGTGGAGAAAAATGTCAGTTGATTGGCGAAAGTTTTAATGAAACACAAATGCTGCCTGTTTTTATTGAAAGTAACAATCGAACTTTGCTATATGTTTCCTATCTTGCCAAAACAATTCTTTCTTATCTATTTAAAGAACCTAAGAATGCTATTGCCAGCGCCAGTTTAGGCGCAGAACACGCAGGTAACGTCATGGGTATGGTAGTTTCTGCTCCTCATAACTTCTATTATTCCCTTGCTCTACTCGCTGTTTATCCTCAAGTTTCTCAGGCCGAACAACAACAATATATGAGCTTGGTAGAAGCTAATCAACAACAAATGCAGAAATGGGCATTCCATGCCCCCTTTAACTTCCAGCATAAGTACGAACTTGTGGAGGCCGAAAAAGCAAGGATTCAAGGGCAAATTGTAGAATCAATGGACTATTATGACCGAGCTATAACGGGAGCTAAAGAACAAGGATACATTCAGGAAGAAGCACTAGCTTCAGAACTAGCGGCAGAGTTTTATTTATCCCTGGGCAGAGACAAGTTTGCTCAAATTTATCTGACACAGGCTTACTATGGATATATTCGTTGGGGAGCCAATGCCAAAGTTAAAGATTTAGAGTCTAGATATCCTTTGGTATTTTCCGAGATTCTAAAGCGAGAATCCATAGGCCTAGAGATTAATAGGACAACAACATCGGTCGCAGGAGGAAATTCGGCGGTATTGGATTTGTCTACTGTCAACAAAGCATCTCTAGCCTTGGCTGAGGAAATAGTGCTGGATAAGTTGCTGAATAAGTTACTTAAAATTGTGATGGAAAATGCCGGAGCTACAAGTAGCTGCCTGATTCTAGAAAAAGATGGAAAGCTTTTGATAGAAGCTACAGGTGTTGTGGATAGTGATGCGGTTGTATTGTATTCAGACTCACCATTTGAAACAAGTGACAATCTTCCTATTTCTATGATTAATTATGTTCGCATTGCCAAAGAAAATATCGCATTAAATGATGCAGCAGTTTCAGGAATATTTATCAACGATCCTTACATCATCAAAACCAAGCCGAAGTCAATCTTGTCTATGCCTCTTATTAATCAAGGCAAACTAATTGGAATTATTTATTTAGAAAATAATCTGACAGTAGGTGCCTTTACAACGGAGAGGCTGGAATTGTTGAAGATACTTTCTTCACAGATAGCTATCTCCCTTAAAAATGCGATGCTCTATGGTAAATTGGAAGCCGCAACTCAAAAATTGAAAACAGCCAACGAGCAATTAGACGATTACAACCAAAGGCTGGAACAGAAAGTCGAAGCAAGGACGCTGGAGTTACAAGAAAAAAATAGACTTTTGAGAGAACAAGCAGTTGAGCTTGAACTTGCTTTACAGGAATTGCAAGCGACACAGACTCAACTAATTCAGACTGAAAAAATGTCAAGTCTGGGGCAATTGGTTGGTGGTATAGCTCACGAAATTAATAACCCGATTAACTTTATCTATGGCAATCTTACCCACTCTAGTGACTATGTCGATCACTTGCTGGGGTTGCTGAATCTTTACCAGCAGCAATTGCCTAATGCAACTCCTGAGATTCAAAACTATGCAGAAGATATTGATATCGAATTCATAATTTCAGATTTTCCTAGATTGATTGATTCGATGCAGGTAGGGGCAGAGCGCATTCGCCAGATTGTCTTGTCGCTACGGAATTTCTCGCGCTTGGATGAGGCTCAAATGAAACCAGTAGATATCCATGAAGGGATCGATAGCACTCTGCTGCTGTTACAAAATCAGCTACAAGCCAGCACCTCAAAATTAGGTATTGAAATTGTTAAAGAGTATGGAAAATTGCCTAGGGTAGAGTGTTACCCCGGCTTTTTGAACCAAGTATTTATGAATATACTCAACAATGCGATTGATGCGATTGAAGAGTCATTTGCGGTTTGTCCCACAGTAGCTGCACAGAAAAAAGAATTTGTGACGCATAATAAAGGAAAAATTTGCATTCGCACCAGAGTCGTAAACCGTAATAAAGTGGAGATATCTATTGCGGACAATGGAGCGGGGATGACTGAGGAAGTATGTCGAAAAATTTTCGATCCTTTCTTTACTACGAAACCTGTGGGATCGGGTACTGGTTTGGGGTTAGCTATTAGCTATCAAATTGTGGTGGAAAAACATCAGGGGAGCTTAACTTGTATTTCAGCACGAGGTAAGGGAGCGGATTTCGTGATTGAGATTCCTATTCAGCAGAAAATTTAATAAGGAGAAGGTAGCAGGTATAATTTTTCTGAAAATTTGATAGTTAAAAATTATTCTATATTTTCGTCTTTCGATTATTGGCAATACCCTTTTTCAAGGGTTTTGCTACATCAGTCATGGACGCAAGTTTCACATTAAAGAAAGGTACGTTGTTGCGCTTGAGCGCTCTCATGTATCAACTAGAGCGCTCAAGCGCAACAACGTACCTAATTTTCGGACATTAGCGCTAAGTGAACCTTATAGAAATATAATAGGTGAGTTTAGGAATAGCAACTAAAATATAACGATGCCAGTGACTAGGTTTATGGGCTTGTATAAAGGGGTTTAACCCCTTATGTATGACGGCATTTTTGTTAATAATTTAAGCCTTTTGGCTGGATCAGCTTAACTCAGCAATAGTTACGAAAACAAAGAAAAAAAAACTCTGTATACCTCGATATAAGGAAAAATAAAATGTTAGATAATTTCCCGGATAGGTGCATTCACGAACTATTTGAGTTCCAAGTAGAGCGATCGCCTGATGCCATTGCCGTAATTTTTGAAGGGAAGCAGCTAACTTATCAGGACTTAAACTCTCAAGCTAACCAGTTGGCACATTATCTGAAGACTGTGGGTGTTGGGCCAGAGGTATTGGTGGCAGCCTGTGTGGAGCGATCGCTGGAGATGGTTGTAGGTCTATTAGGTATTCTGAAAGCAGGGGGAGCTTATGTACCGCTAGATCCGCATTATCCGGCAAATAGACTGGCATTTATGTTGGAACATTCTCAAACGCCAGTGTTGCTTACACAACAGCATTTAGTCGAGTCTCTTCCCTCGCATCAAGCGCGTGTCATCTGTTTGGATGGGAATTTAGAAACTGTCGATCGCTCCAGAGAGGAAAATCCAGACAGTGGGGTGACATCGGATAATTTAGCTTATGTGATTTACACATCCGGCTCAACTGGTCAACCGAAGGGAGTAGCGATCGAGCATCGGGGTGCTGTCAACACTCTACTCGATATCAACCAACGCTTTGAAGTGGGAGCGGGCGATCGGGTCTTAGCTCTATCTTCCCTGAGCTTTGACCTATCGGTATATGATATTTTCGGCTTGCTGGCAGCAGGAGGAACTGTT
Organism: Microcoleus sp. PH2017_08_TRC_O_A; assembly: GCF_020738665.1. Lineage (NCBI taxonomy): Bacteria > Bacillati > Cyanobacteriota > Cyanophyceae > Oscillatoriales > Microcoleaceae > Microcoleus > Microcoleus sp. PH2017_08_TRC_O_A. Next base: position 183,782 of record NZ_JAEQCE010000004.1, on the reverse strand, counting down.
GTAATCCCTCAAGTATCAGCAACGCCAGATCCCGCTCACTGGGTCGATTTGATAGTGCAAGCACAAGTCACTATCTGGAACTCTGCACCGGCATTGATGCAGATGCTGGTAGATTATGCCGCTGTTCATAGCAAAGATTTATCTTCGTCTCTGCGATTAGTCCTTCTCAGCGGCGATTGGATACCTTTGACTTTGCCAGATCAAATCAAAAATTTAGTTTCTAGGTGGGTGTCGGAAAGTTTAGATTTAGATATTGAACCTCAGTTGAGTAGGGCGGGCGTCCAGCCCGGCCAGTGCCTTGATTCAAGCTCTCAGCTAGACGAATCTTTAATCCCTGCTGTCATCGGCTTAGGAGGTGCAACGGAGGCTTCTATCTGGTCGATTTTATATCCCATCGAAACAATAGACCCCACCTGGAAAAGTATCCCTTACGGTGGGTCAATGACCAACCAGCATTTTTATGTGCTCGACGAAGCGATGGAACCATGTCAAGAGGGAGTAGTCGGAGAGCTTTATATTGGGGGAATTGGTCTAGCCCGATGCTATTGGCGAGATGAGGAAAAGACTAGCAAACGCTTCATCACTCATCCCCATACAGGCGATCGGCTTTACTGTACGGGCGATTTGGGTAGCTATCTGCCGGATGGCAACATCGAGTTTATAGGCCGCATCGACCACCAAGTGAAAATTCGCGGTTTCCGCATTGAACTAGGCGAGATTGAAGCGGTGCTGGGACAACACCCCGACGTGCAGGTAGCAGTGGTAGCAGCACAAGAAGATGTCCCCGGACAGAAGCGCTCGATCGCCGCTTATGTTGTTTCCAAGGTCACCGCAGAACGAATACCCTTTAAAAGCGAGTGTTTAGCAGAATTTGATGGCGATCGCTCAGTTAAGTTAGAAACAGAAGACATATCGATCAGTGGGATTGGCGCGATCGGAGTGCCAGATAATTGGTCAAAAGGTAAACGCCTGCACTTGCGCCTCGTGCTACCGGGAGATACCGAAGAGCGATGTTTTGAGGGAACTGTCGCTTGGTGTCAAGGAAATCAGGCAGGAATTGAGTTATCTCTCACAGCGAGTGAAAAAGCTGTGATTCAGCAGAGTATGGACTACCTCCTAGAAACTCAAGGCTTCTTAAAATTTTTGCAACGCACGACAGCGGGCAAGTTGCGTAACTTCCTGAAAGATAAGTTGCCAGACTATATGGTGCCTTCCAGCTTTGTGTTCCTGAAAACCATGCCGCTCACGCCCAACGGCAAAATAGACCGTCAGAAGCTACTAGCGCCTGCCATTAAAATTCCCGAACTAGGACAAGATTATGTGGCACCTCAAACTCCTGTGGAAGATGTGGTGGCAGGAATCTGGGCCGAAGTTCTGGGACTAGAGCGAGTGGGTATTCGCGACAATTTCTTAGAATTGGGAGGTCACTCTCTGGTAGTCACGCAGATTGCAACTCGAATCCGAGACACTTTCCAGGTAGAGTTACCTTTGCGTACCTTGTTTGAGTCTGCCACAGTCGCCGATCTGGCTCGCAATCTGGAAATCGCCAGTCAAAAATCTCCAACACCCCAGCCTTCCTCGATTCAACCGATTTCGCGGCATCGGGACTTACCTCTATCCTTCAGCCAGCAACAACTGTGGTTTTTATGTCAACTGGCTCCCGATCTACCTTTTTATAACGAACCGATTACCATTCGCCTACCTGGTTCCGTCAACATTGCTGCTCTGGAGCGCAGCATCAACGAAATCATCAAGCGTCACGAAATTTTGCGAACGACCTTTGCTGTCGTGGATGGGCAGCCAGTGATGGTGATTCAAGATGCCTTTAATTTCATCCTGCCAGTGGTGAATATTGGGGAATTGCCAGAGGCAGAACGGGAGTCTGAAGCATTGCGGCTGGGAACTTTGGAAGCGCAGCAGCCTTTTGACCTTACCCAAGGGCCACTGCTGCGGGGTACTCTCATGCGGTTGGGCGAGGCTGATTACAGGTTGTTCCTGACCATACACCACATCGCGATCGATGGTGTTTCTTTGTACAGCTTGTTTATGAAGGAACTGGCGACACTCTACAGCGCCTTTTCTTTGGGCGGGCGATCGCCCCTGCCAGAACTGCCGGTTCAGTTTGCGGACTTTGCCTATTGGCAACGGCAATGGCTACAGCCAGAGGTGCTGGAAAACCAACTGAGATACTGGAAACAGCAACTAGCGAATCTGTCAACGCTGCAACTGCCCACAGATCGATCGCGATCGCCAATCCAAACTTTTCGGGGTGCAAGGCAATGTCTAGCGCTACCTCAAACTTTGAGCGAGGCGATCGCGAAATTGAGTCAGAAAGAAGGCGTTACCCTCTACATGACACTGCTGGCAGCGTTCAAAACCTTGCTCTATCGCTACACGGGGCAGACCGATATTGTTGTAGGCACTGTCACCGCAGGACGCAACCAGCCCGAGATTCAGCAGCTAATTGGGTGCTTCGTCAACACTTTGGTACTGCGTACCGATTTCAAGGACAACCCTACTTTCCGGCAGTTGCTCGAAAGGATGCGGGAAGTGACTTTGGAAGCATTTGCTTGCCAAGATGTGCCTTTTGAGAAGTTGGTAGAAGCACTGCAACCGGAGCGAAATTTGGGTCAAAACCCGCTGTTCCAAGTTGCTTTTGTTCTCCAACCCCCAATGTCAGGCGTTAATTCGATTCTGAATTGGAGCCAGTTAGATATTGATACCGAAACGGCAAAGTTTGATTTAACCCTGGAATTACAGGAGACATCCGAGGGCATAGTCGGTCGTTTTGAGTACAGCATAGATTTGTTTAATGCTGACACGATCGATCGGATGGTTGGACATTTCCAAACCCTGCTGGAAGGAATCGTCTCTAATCCAGAGCAAAAAATCTCAGAATTACCCCTTTTAACTGAGTGGGAACGGCAGCAGTTAGTAGCGTGGAATAATACCGCAACCGATTACCCTCAAAATGCGTGCATACACCAGTTGTTTGAAGAGCAGGTAGAGCGATCGCCAGATGCTATTGCCCTAGTATTTGAAGACCAACAACTTACCTATAAAGAGCTGAACCAACGAGCAAACCAGTTAGCGCATTATCTGGGCAAATTAGGTGTCACCGCTGAAGTAATGGTGGGAATTTGTGTAGAGCGTTCCTTGGAGATGGTAGTGGGACTGCTGGGTATTCTCAAAGCTGGCGGGGCTTATGTACCACTAGATCCAGCTTATCCGCCAGAGCGTTTGGCCTTGATGTTAGAAGATGCCCAAGTACCAGTGCTGCTGACTCAGAGGCGGTTAGTTGAATCTCTTCCCAAACACCAAGCGCGAGTTGTCTGTCTGGACACAGATTGGGAAATTATTGAGCGACAGAGTGAGGAAAATCCTGAATGCAGCTTAACCTCTGAGAACCTGGCTTATGTGATTTACACTTCCGGGTCTACAGGGAAGCCAAAAGGCGTACTTGTCGGGCATCGAGGACTATGCAACCTGGCTATAGCACAGATTCAGATATTCGACGTACAACCGAACAGCAGAGTTCTCCAATTTGCTTCCTTGAGCTTTGATGTTGCAACTTCCGATTGGGTTATTGCCTTGTGTTCGGGAGCAACTCTCTGTATCGCAATCAATAATGCTCTTTTGGCAGGTTCTGATTTGATTGAGGTATTGCGCGATCGAGCTATTACCCACATTGAATTACCAGTAGCAGTCTTGGGAGTTGTTCCTTTTGAAGAGCTTTCTACATTGCAAACAATTATTGTTGGGGGAGAAACTGTTTCCGTCGATGTTGTGGCTAAGTGGGCACCGGGTCGTCGATTCTTTAACGCTTATGGGCCGACCGAATCCACCGTTTGTGCAACGATCGCCGAATGTACCGATAGTCAAGAGCCGCCGTCCATCGGTCGCCCGATCGCCAATACGCAAGTTTATCTGTTGGATGCCCATTTGCAGCTTGTGCCGATCGGCATTCCCGGAGAAATCTATATTGGCGGTGCTGGTTTAGCGCGGGGCTACCTCAACCGACCTGAACTAACTGCGGAACGCTTTATTCCCAACCCCTTTAGCAACGAACCGGGTTCTCGCCTCTATAAAACAGGCGACTTAGCTCGCTACTTACCCGATGGCAATATCGAATTTCTAGGCCGCATCGATCACCAAGTAAAAATTCGGGGCTTCCGCATCGAATTAGGAGAAATTGAGGCGGTATTAAGCCAACACCCAGATGTGCAGGAGTCTCTAGTTATCAGCCGCTCCGATGTCTCCGGCAACCAGCGCTTAGTCGCTTATATTATTTCCAACCTCGGACTAGAACACACAGATTTCGGCAGTTGGCGAAACTTTTTGAAGCAAAAACTGCCCGACTATATGGTGCCTTCCAGCTTTGTATTTTTGCCTAATTTCCCACTTACACCCAATGGCAAAGTAGACCGTAAGGCACTGCCTGAACCTGAGGCTATTAACCCAGAGTTGTCAGCAACTTATGTGGCTCCTCAAACTGAGATAGAACAAAATATCGCTACTGTTTGGCAACAGCTATTACACTTGGAAAAAGTAGGTGTAGATGATAATTTCTTCGATTTAGGAGGTCATTCATTATTGATGGCTCAGGCTCACAGCCAACTGCGCGAAGTGGTGGACAGAGATGTGTCAATCGTTGAAATGTTTAAATATCCAACCATCAGCTCTTTGGCTAAATATTTAAGTGAGGAGGCTGCGGAACAATCCTCTGTTGGGTCAAGTCAAGAGCGGATCAAAAAACAAAAAGATGCCATGAACAGCCAAAAGCAAAAACAAGCGCTAAAGGGAAAGAATAAAAATCGATAACTCTAAATTTTCCAAATGAGGTACGTAGTTGCGCTCTTAGGTACGTAGTTGCGCTTCAGCGCTCCGGAAGGAGGCTCAAGCCCAACAACATACCATCCCGAAAGAGGGCTCAAGCCCAACAACATACCATCCTCAAAGAGGGCTAAAGCCCAACAACGTACCTAAGAGGGCTAAAGCCCAACAACGTACCTAAGAGGGCTAAAGCCCAACAACGTACCTAATCAATTGTCCAAAGTATTGTTACCAGGAAAGAATCAAAATGGATAACTCTGAAAAAACCACCCAATCTTCTCTAGAAGGTATCGCGATCGTCGGCATGGCGGGTCGCTTTCCTGGCGCGAAAAATGTTGATGAGTTTTGGCAAAACCTGCGTGATGGTGTTGAATCTATTTCTTTCTTCTCCGAACAAGAACTAGCATCTTTCGGGATTGACGAGTCAGTCGTGCGCGATCCTCGCTATGTAAAAGCCAGAGCGGTACTAGCAGATATTGAGTTGTTTGATGCTTCATTCTTTGGGTTGAATCCTAGAGAAGCTGAAATCACAGATCCACAACACCGCTTTTTCTTGGAATCGGCTTGGCAGGCTCTAGAAAATGCGGGCTACAACTCGGAAACTTACGAAGGTGCGATTGGGGTTTACGCAGGCGCAGGGAGTTTCAATACTTATTTTTTGAATAACCTTTATCCGAATCGTCAGCTTAGAGAATCTGTGGGAGATTTCCAACTTACGATCGCCAATGAGAAAGATTTTCTGTCAACTCGCGTTTCTTATAAATTAAACTTGAAGGGGCCGAGTGTTACTGTCCAAACAGCCTGTTCAACTTCATTAGTTGCGATCGGCATGGCTTGCCAAAGTTTGCTAAATTACCAATGCGATATGGCTTTGGCTGGTGGCGTTTCTATAGGCGTCAATCAAAAGACAGGCTATTTTTATAAAGAGGGCATGATTCTTTCTCCAGACGGGCACTGTAGGGCTTTTGATGCTAATGCACAGGGAACTGTTAGCGGTAGCGGTGTGGGAATTGTGGTTTTGAAAAGATTAGAGGAGGCGATCGCAGATGGAGATTATATTCATGCGGTAATCAAAGGTTGCGCTATTAATAACGATGGTGCTCTGAAAGTTGGCTACACAGCTCCTAGTATAGACGGTCAGGCGCAGGCGATCGCAGATGCCTTAGCAATAGCCGAGATTCCCCCTGAAACCGTCAGCTATATAGAAGCTCACGGAACTGGAACACCCCTCGGCGATCCGATCGAAATCGCTGCGCTGACGCAAGCTTTCTCTGTGGATACTAAGAAAAAAGGCTTTTGTGCGATCGGTTCGGCCAAAACCAATATCGGACATTTAGATACTGCGGCTGGTGTTGCTGGCTTAATCAAAACTGTCCAGGCTCTCAAACACCAGCTAATACCCCCTAGCTTGCATTTTGAACAGCCAAATCCTCAGATTGATTTTGCCAACAGTCCTTTTTATGTCAATACCCAACTTTCCGAATGGAAAGCAGGTAAATCACCCCGTCGTGCTGGAGTTAGTTCTTTTGGCATTGGTGGAACTAATGCTCATGTAGTTCTTGAAGAAGCGCCTATTGCAGAAGCATCAGGAGAATCTCGCCCATCGCAACTATTAGTTATCTCGGCAAAAACTAGCTCTGCACTTGATAGTGCTACTGCCAACTTAAGCAAGTATTTGAAACAAAATACCGATGTAAATTTTGCTGATGTGGCTTACACGCTGCAAGTCGGCAGAAAGGCTTTTAACCATCGACGCATAGTGGTTTGCAATGACAGTCAAGATGGTTTTACAGCCCTTGAGAATCTCGATTTAAAACGAGTTTTTACCAACTTCCAAGAGTCGAAAAATTCACCTGTCGTATTTATGTTTTCAGGACAGGGTTCGCAGTACATCAATATGAGCTTGGAGGTTTACCAAGTTGAACCAACATTTCGCGAACAGATCGATCTATGTTCGGAAATTCTGAAACCTTACTTGGGCATTGACTTGCGCCACGTACTTTATCCAAGCGCAGCAGAAGCAGAAGCAGCTACCAACCAACTAACACAGACTGCGATCGCACAACCTGCACTATTTGCGATCGAATATGCTTTAGCTAAATTGTGGATGTCTTGGGGAGTGCATCCTCAAGCAATGATTGGTCATAGCATTGGCGAATATGTAGCAGCTTGTTTGGCTGGCGTGTTCTCCTTGGAAGAGGGCTTATCCTTGGTAGCTGCACGAGGTAAATTGATGCAACAACTGCCTGCTGGTTCCATGCTTGCAGTGCCACTTACAGAACAGCAAGTCAAACCCTTACTCGGCAATAAGCTGGATCTAGCTGCGATCAATGGAGCATCTCTAAGCGTGATTTCAGGTGCCATCGATGCCGTAGATGAATTGGAACAAAAACTAAAAGAAAAAGGTATAGAGGGTCGCAGGTTGCACACATCCCATGCCTTTCATTCACAAATGATGGAGCCAATTTTAGAGCCATTTACCGAACAGGTGAAAAAAGTCAAGCTCAAATCACCAAAAATTCCCTACATATCCAATGTTACTGGGAATTGGATTACAGCGGAAGAGGCGACAAGCCCCAGTTATTATGCTCAACATCTGCGTCAAACAGTAAGGTTTGCAGAGGGTTTACAACAGCTATTAAACCAGCCCAATCAAATATTGCTAGAAGTGGGTCCCGGACGGACATTGAACACGCTAGCAAAACAACATCACAATAAGCCTTCTGAACAGATTATACTTTCTTCATTGCGCCATCCGCAAGACCAAAAATCAGATGTAGCTTTCTTACTTACTACATTGGGTCAGCTTTGGCTAGGAGGAGTACAAATAGATTGGTCTCAATTTTATGCTGATGAGCAGCGTTATCGTCTCCCATTGCCAACCTATCCCTTTGAGCGCCAACGTTACTGGATTGAACCACCAGGAATCGAGCAACCGATTAAAATTGGATCTTTGTCCGATGACAATTCCCCAAATGTAGATTCAGCACAACTCCATTCTCGACCGAATCTACAAAATACTTATAGTGTTCCTAGAGATGAAATGGAGCAAACTATTGCTACGATATGGCAAGAATTTCTGGGGATTGAGCAAGTGGGAATTGATGATGACTTTTTTGAGTTAGGGGGGGATTCATTATTGGCAGTTCAACTAATAACTAAGTTAAACGAAAAACTGCAAAAAAACTTGTCTCCCCACAGCCTGTTACAATCATCAACTATTGCAGCTTTGGCTGAATTAATTAAAGATGATTCCGAGTTGTCTGCGAGTGATAATCGGCAATCCCAGTCAGCTTCTGAGTCCTTATTAGTGGAGATTCGGCGGGGGAGTTTGAAACAACCTTTGTTTTTAGTGCATCCGGTAGGCGGACACGTTTACATTTATCGGGATTTGGCACGTTATCTCGGTTCAGAGCGGCCTATTGTGGGAATACAAGCACCTGCTTCGGTTGATGAAACAGATGCCTGTACTACAGTTGAGGAAATGGGGACTCGCTATATCGAAGCTTTGCAGATTCGCCAACCTGAAGGGCCCTATTTCCTAGGAGGTTCTTCCTTTGGTGGCACAGTTGCTTTTGAGATGGCGCAACAACTGAATGCGATCGGTCAAAAAGTAGAATTGCTAACTCTGATAGATACTCCTGGCCCCGGTCAAATGCCTGTTTTAGCGACAGAAGATGATACAGCAATTCTGGTTTATATACTAGGTGTTGGTTTCGATCTGTCTCTTTCTTTGGATGTCCTCCAACAGCTTGAGCAAGATGAGCAACTTCTCTACTTTTTAGAGCAAGTAAAGATTGCTAATAGGGTAGTTCCTCCCGATTTTGGATTGCCTGAGATTCGTCACTTTCTTCATCTGTTTAAAGTACACGGTCAAGCTATGCGAAATTACATCCCTCAAGCTTATCCGGGTCGAATTATCTTTTTTCGTGCTAGCGAACAAAATGAAGTTAATCCTAAAAATCCTGAATTGCCATGGATTGAGGTGGCTGGGGGAGGGATAGAGGTTCGAGAGGTGCCGGGAAATCATATTACTATGAATTACCCTCCTCATGTTCAGGTTATGGCCCAACAACTTAGAGAATATATTGATTAGGTACTGATTAGGTACGTTTTAGGTACGTTGTTGGGCTTTAGCCCTCTTTCAGAGCTCTGAGTACCTTTCGGAGCGCTGAAGCGCAACTACGTACCTTTCGGAGCGCTGAAGCGCAACTACGTACCTTTCGGAGCGCTGAAGCGCAACTACGTACCTTTTGGAGCGCTGAAGCGCAACTACGTACCTTTATGTATGAATATCGGAAATTAACTTTAGAAGAACGGGTGCAACTTGTTAATGAAAGGTTGGCTAAGGGATATCCTGCTCATTCTCCACCTCATCCAGTGCGAGATTTTGAATTTTATCATCTTACAGTTAGTTGTTTTGAGCATAAATCTCGGATTAATACTCAGGAACGCCGTCACCAACTTTTAGATTCAATTTTTGAGAAGTTTATTTCCGATGGTATCGAAATTAATGCTTGGGTAGTTTTACCGAATCATTATCATCTCTTAGTCCATCATGTTAATATGCCACAATTAAGTGTGCTATTTCGTTCGATTCACGGCCCCTTGGCTCGACAATGGAATCTTGAGGATCGTGTTACAGGTAAAGTGTGGTGTTCATTTAGCGATCGCGCTATTCGTTCCGAAAGGCATTATTATACCACTATTAATTACATCAATTACAATCCTGTCAAACATGGCTGGGCAAAATCTCCTTATGATTGGTCAGCAAGTAGCGTACATTGGTATTTAGAGTATCAAGGAAGAGAGTGGCTAAGAAGTGCATGGACAGAATATCCGGTAAGAGATTATGGAAAAGGATGGGATGATTAAGGTAGGTAGTTAAAGGTACGTAGTTGCGCTTCAGCGCTCTTAGGGTACGTAGTTGCGCTTCAGCGCTCTTGGGGCTCGCATCCCAACAACATACCAAAGTGCTCTTGGGGCTGAAGCCCAACAACATACCAACAACTTATAATTGAAGATTGTAATTCACAGGATAACTCATGGTTTTATATACAGAAAATGCCCAACCTGAAGGCGAAAAATCATCGTCAGTGCTACTAGAAATGATGTATGGATTTAAAAGATCCCAGGCTCTTTTTGTGGCGGCTAAACTGGAAATTGCAGATATTCTGAGTGATGGTTCTAAGACTGCTGATGAACTTGCGGAAGCTGCTGGGGTAAATTCTCAGGGTATTTATCACCTGATGCGTATGCTAGTAAGTGTTGGTGTGTTTTCTATGGAAGATAATGATAAGTTTTGCTTGAATGCTCTGGGCAAGCATCTCTTGACTGGTACTTCTGATTCTTTGCGAGGTACGGTTCTGGCAATGGGTGATGAACTATATCAGGGATGGGGGAATTTATTGTACAGTATAAAGACGGGAGAAACGGCTTTTGAACATAGTTTTAAGATGAGTTTTTATAGCTATTTGACGCAGAATTCTGAGGCGGCTATAAATTTCAATGAGTGGATGAAGGAGACAACAAGGGAGTGGCTGCTTCCGGTGCTTGAAGCTTATGATTTTTCAGGATTTAAGACGCTTGTGGATGTTGGAGGGGGCATTGGAACTCTAACGGCTGTTATTCTGAATGCAAATCCCCAAATGCAAGCTATTTTGTTCGATCGCGAAGATGTTATTGTGGATGCACCTCAGGTTTTGCACGCGGCTGGAGTTGCAGATAGGTGTCAAGTAGTTGGAGGCAGCTTTTTTGAAGCGGTGCCGCGTGGTGGGGATCTTTACTTACTCTCTCGTGTCCTCCTCAATTGGGATGATGAGCGTGCTATTACAATTCTTAAAAATTGCTATCAAGCTATGACAGCTAACGATCGCCTGCTGATTGTTGATTTTATGTTGCCTTCAGGCAAAATGTCGCCTTTTATTGGTATGGGTAGCCTAACTTTGTTTGTGATAGGCGGTACTTTTATGCGGAGGGAAGATGAATTTTATCATTTGCTTTCCTCTGCTGGCTTTAAAGTGACTGATACGATCGCCACAAAAGGGCCTGCAAGTGCGATCGAGGCGGTAATAACCAATCCTAGTTAGCCACTCCTGTTATGATTGAGCGGTTGAGACCGCTTGCGGACAAATGAAATGGGTGCATCTCACTTTGTACAAAGCAAAACTGAGATACTCTCAGCGAAGTCAGCCGACGCGGACTAATGAGTGCGGACTTCCTTCAGTCTTGTTGGGTAGAAAACTGGCGGGCGCCGATCGCAGAAAAGGCGATCGCAGCCACCAACAAAACAGGTATGCTGTACCAAGGAAACTTGGCGATATCGTAAGCAGCAGCCCTCAATCCAATGCTGGCATAAGTCAGCGGTAACAGATAAACTATCCCTTTCAGGGCTACTGGTAGCGACGCGGGGTCGAAAAATGTCGCGCCCAAAAATGACATCGGAGTTATCAGAAAATTGTTGTACAATCCGACTGATTCGAGAGATTTTACGTTTAAACCCACTATCACTCCCAGGCCCGCAAATACAGCGGAGTTGAGAATTATCACTAACAAAAATAGCGGATGCAAAAATACTAGCTTTTGAGTAAACACAACTGCTACTAAAATCACGGAAACCGAAGTTAGCAGTCCCCGCAGTATTCCGGCTAGCATTTTGCCTGCGTGCAAAGCTAGGGGGTGTACCGGCAGCAGTAGCAATTCCTCAAATGTTTTACTAAAAAGGCGTTCGCCACAAATAGAAAATACTGCGCCTGTAAAACTTACTGTCATCGATGAAAGTGCAACCATTCCCGGCAGCATGAATTCTAGATAATTGCCACCAATTGCCGGTTTAGGCATGGAACTGCCCAACCCGAAACCAAAAGCTAGAATGTAAATTAATGGGGATGTTAAACCAGCGGCGGCAATTGGCAGGATTCGGACTCGCAAATCTAGCCATTCTCCCCAAAACACGGTCATTGTGTCTGTTAGTATAGTTTGAATTGAGTTTTGTTTCATGGCGAGGTGATTTGCATAATAGATATCAAGTTCTGTTAATTAACGGGACTAATGACCGTAGTAAAATTGGTTTGTAGTGAGGACTTTAGTCCGCATCAAAAAGGACTAAAGTCCTCACTACAAACCTTTTGGATGGCGGGTAATTGACCGGACATGATTTTACATCTTGCTCATTATCCGGTTAAAAGGTTAAATAATCAAGGCTGCTGCACTGTTCTAATTTAGTTTCAGTTACAGGCAATTTGTCTGCTGCTACTTTTTCCTGTTCTCGGTTCAACCAAATTGCTTTTAAGCCTGCGGATTTGGCGCCGCAATAATCGGCTTTGAAGCTGTCGCCGATATGCCAGACATTCTCGGCTGTGCAGTTGTGCTTTTGCAAAGCTGCGGTGAAAATTTCCGGCTGGGGTTTTGCTGCACCTACTTCGGTGGAAATTGTCACTGATGTGAAATATTCTGCTAAATTGAGTGCTTTTAATACTGGATAAAGTCGCGAGTCGAAATTCGAGACTACTGCTAATTCGATTCCTTGTTGCTGCCATTTATTTAAGGCTGGGAATACGTCGGGATAGACGAACCAAGGTTCGGGGGTGGCAAAATGAGCGTAGAGTTCGGCAAAAAATTTGGGAAAGTCTGAAAATTGATTGAAAACGCCTGCTATTTGAAAAGCTTTTGCCGAAACTGCTAGCCACCACTCAAATTCTAGTTGGGGAATTTTTGCTGCTTCGATTCCTGGAAATGTCATCGGATTTGCTGAGGCGAAGCTTTGGTAAAATGCTGTATTTAAGTCTTTACTATTAACTGTTACTCCGAAGTTTTTGGCTAGTTTTGCGTAGACTTCGCCGACGCTACCGCGAACGTAAAATAGTGTGCCTGCTGCATCTAAAAAGATAGTTTTTGTCATTGGTTAGAATGAATTTGAAAACGAGTAATATAATACCGGGCGAAGGTCATTCGCGTCTACACAAACACTCACGTGCCTCCGCAGGTTCAAGAATCAGAATCAGAATAATACCGTGCGAAGGTCATTCGCGTCTACACAAACACTCACCTGCCTCCGCAGGTTGAAGAATCAGAATAATACCGGGCGAAGGTCATTCGCGTCTACACAAACACTCACGTGCCTCCGCAGGTTCAAGAATCAGAATAATACCGGGCGAAGGTCATTAAGTTATTTTTTTCAGTCCGCGGAGGCGGACATCGTTTGTGTAGACGCGAATTCTATTCGTACGTCTTATCTCAAAAAGATGAGGTATAACTGACAGCTTACATAACCGTTTAAACCAAGAGGGCCCAAGCCCAACAACGTCCGCGAATCTTTCTGATAACCGCTATATTACTTTTTCAGCAACTCCTGAATCGGCTTGCTAATCCAGTTGAAACCAACTTTTAGTTGGTGGTCAAATGTTGGCATTCGATAGAGATAGGCTAGGCGGCGTGCAATGTGTGCTAGTTGTCCGTCGAGTTTGATTCCTAAACCTGTCAGGGTGGCTTCGTCTATTCCTAATGTCATCATTTCTCCTAGCGGCTGATACCGGAAAGGTAGTAATGGTCGATCGCTCAGGGATGCCCATATGTTCCATGCCGTGTAGTCAGCTTGCTGGAATGCTGTTTGGGCTGTTCCGGGGACTTTTTGACCTGTTGCGTCGTGACATTCGGCTAAGTCTCCCAAGGCAAATATGTCTGGATGGTCGATGATTTGCATCTGGGAGTTAACTATTAGTTGACCGCGGTGGTTTTGTTTGAGGGGGAGCGATCGCACTGCTTGACTAACTTGGGTTCCTACTGTCCACAATACTATGTCTACGGGAAGAACATCTAATTGTCCTTTGTAGAGTAAGGATATGGTGTCGGATTCGATCGCCTCTACTGCTGTTTCTAAGTCGATCCAGACTTTGCGTTTTTCTAATGCTTTGTTGGCGGCTTCGCGGTTGAACTCGGGTGATGTCCGCAAAATCGTGTCGCCTTGCTCGATTAATCGGACGCGACCTTTGTCTCCGAGTCGATCGGCTAATTTACAAGCTAATTCTACTCCCGAATAACCGGCGCCGACGATCGCAATCCGAATTTTGTCGGGGTTGCTAGCTTCGAGAAACCGCAGTCTTTCTTCCAAGCGGTAGGCGTCGTCGAGGCTGCGGAAGGAATAAGCGTATTCAACGGCTCCTTTGACCATATCTAGGGGTGTTTCGCCACCTAAAGCTAATACTAGGCGATCGCACGGAATTTCTGGCCCGTCGTGCAACTGCACTCGCTTGGACTCCACATCGATGCCGGAGACAGTGCCTTGACAAAAGCGCACGCCTGTGTTTTGCAAGAGTTCCGCAAAGGGCGGCGCGATTTCCCAGGTTTGGAGTTCGCCGGTGAGGAGCTCGTACAGTAGGGGAACGAACAGGAAGCGATCGCGACGGTCAACTAGGACTATTTCGGGTTTTTCGGTTTTGGAGAAGGGTAACTGACTCAAGCGGAGGGCTGTGTGGAGTCCGCCGAAGCCTCCGCCGAGAATGCAAATCCGGGGTTGTTGTTGAGTCATGGTTTTTGTTTGAGGGCGATCGGTAGCAAGGCAACTTATCTTATTGTAACGAGAGTGGAGGATTGGGGGAGCGGGAGATGGGGAGAGGGGGAGAGGGGGAGAGGGGGAGATGGGGAGATGGGGAGATGGGGAGAGTCGCAAAATCTTCCTTCTTCCGACTTCCTTCTTCCCTCTTCCTTCTTCCCTCTTCCTTCTTGCTATTATCCACCCTCAAATTTTTTGAATGTTCGGACAAGTAATTTTGTACTATATTAGTTGATAGCGTATTATTTCGCCAATTAAATTCACTTTTTATACAGCCATCTACTCTAACACTTGCCCCCGCAGTCACAAGTGAAAAAATCATGCAAATTTCCTCGAATTCTTCTAAAGTTAAGAATGGCGATCGCCATAACGAAGACAGCTCATCTTTGTTAAGCAGCGAAGAACGATATAAAAATTTAGTAGCTAATATTCCCGGTGCTGTATACCGCTGCAACTGCGACTGGACGGGGCCCGACGGCGAATTAATACGGACAATGGCGTTTTTGAGCGAGGCTGTTCAAGAAATATCTGGCTATCCATCATCTGATTTTATCAACGATCGCGTCCGTTCTTTTGCGAGCATCATCCATCCTCAAGACCGCAAAAATATGGAGGAGGCTCTCATAAAAAGTGTAGCAACTAGAACTCCGTATATCCTGGAATACCGCATTCTCCGGGCTGACGGCGAAATTAGCTGGGTTTACGAAAAAGGTCAAGCTGTCTGCTGCGAGGGGGATGAGGCTAGAGAAAGAAAAGAGGGACAAGGGGAAATAGAGGAATTTTTGTCGGGTGTAGTTTCGTCGGTTTCGCCGATCGCAAATTCTCTGTGTCAGGTTGTCTATCTCGACGGAGTGATTTTGGATATTACTGAGCGCAAGCGCGCTGAGGAAAAGCTGCGAAAGACTCAAGATTTTCTGAATGCGGTACTGCAAAATCTGCCGGTTAGCGTCTTTATTAAAGATGCCGTGGAACAAAGATTTATTTATTGGAATGCTGCTAGCGAAGAATTGTTTGGCTATTCGAGGGACGAAGTGCTGGGAAATAATGCTGCTGACTTGTTGGAAGCAGATCAGGCAAATTACTTGCAAGCACAAGATTTAGAAGTATTTGCCACGGGAAAAGAGGTTGATATACCAGAAGAAATTATCCAACTTCCGCACCGGGGAAAACGGATTTTGCACACAAAAAAAGTTCCTTTGTTTGACGCTGATGGCGCGCCTAAGTACATTCTGGGTATTTCTCAAGATATTACCGAAAGCAAAAAAACTGAAACAGAATTGTCGCGCTTGGCCATCGTGGCTCAAAAAACGCAAAATGGTGTGATTATTACTGATGCTCAAGGCTGCATTGAATGGGTGAATGAAGCATTTACTCGGATTAGCGGTTACGTGTTAGAAGAAATGCTGGGAAAAAAACCGGGTGATGTGCTGCAAGGCCCTCAAACAGATCCATTAACTATTGCCCAATTGCGATCGGCTTTGGATAAAGGCGAGCCGTTTAATCAGGAAATTTACAATTACAGGAAGGATGGAAAGGGTTATTGGGTGGCGCTTTCGATCGCCCCGATTTATCGAGAAACCGGGGAACTTGAAGGTTTTATTGCGGTGGAAACTGATATTACCGATCGCAAACAAGCTACTGAATCTGTCAGGGAAAGCGAGAGTTATTACCGCTGCATCGTCGAAACTGCTTCGGAGGGCGTTTGGATGTTTGACGCCGACAGCAGCACGACTTTTGCGAACTGTCGGATGGCCGAAATGCTGGGGTATACTGTGGAGGAAATGCTGGGGCGATCGCTATTTGAGTTTATCGATGACGAGGCTCGGGAAATAGCCGAAAGTTATGTGCAGCGCAGGCGGCAAGGCATTCGCGAACGCCACGATTTTCAGTTTACCCGCAAAGATGGCTCTCACTTGTGGGCGATCGTCTCAGCGACACCAATGTTCGACGCTGACGGCGAATTTGCGGGGGTTTTGCGGATGATTACCGATATTAGCGATCGCAAACAAGCCGAAGCAGAATTGCGCCAAACTCTCCAAGAATTAGAATTTGAAAAATTTGCCTTAGATCAATCGGCAATTGTCTCAAATACCAACGAATTCGGCGTTATTACCTACGTCAACGAGCAATTCTGCGAACTGTTTAAATATTCTCGGGAAGAATTGAACGGCAAAACCCACAAACTTGTAAATTCCGGCTATCACCCAACTGATTTTTTCAAGCAGCTTTGGTCAACAATCCGCCAGGGAAATGTTTGGCGGGGAGAAATGAAAAATCAAGCTAAAGACGGCAGATTATTCTGGTTGGATACTACGATTGTACCTTTCTTAAATTCTCGGGGAGAACCCCATCAATATGTAGCAATTCGCAAAGATATTACCGATCGCAAACAAGCAGAAGAAGCTGTGCGGCTTTCCGAAAGTCAATTGAGGACTAAAAATGAAGAATTAGCGAAAGCCCTGCGGGACGTGCATAAAACTCAAAGCATGATGGTTCAAAATGAAAAAATGGTAAGTTTGGGGCAATTAGTAGCTGGCGTCGCTCACGAAATAAACAATCCAGTTAGCTTCATTTACGGCAACGTCATGCACGCTGACGATTACTTTCAAGACTTGCTAAAAATGCTGCAACTTTACCAGCGCGAATACCCGGAACCAACAGAGGCAATTCGAGAAGAAATAGATGATATAGATTTGAAATTTCTGCTCAAAGATTTGCCAAAGCTATTAAGTTCAATGAAAATGGGAGCCGAGCGAATTCGCCAGATTGTGCTGTCACTGAAGAATTTCTCGCGATTGGATGAAGCAGAACAAAAACAGGTGGACATTCACGAAGGAATTGACAGCACTTTGTTGATTTTGCAGCACAGGCTGAAAGAAACGGCAGGACATCCGAAAATTACGCTGGTTAAAGAGTTCGGCAATTTGCCCCGCTTACAGTGTTATGCAGGACAGTTGAATCAGGTATTTATGAATATTATTGGCAATGCAATTGATGCTTTGGAAGAGGCAATGGAAACCGGACAGTGGGGCGACGGGGAACAGGCGCCTATTCCTTCTTGTCCTTCGCCGACGCTGCGGATTTGTACTGAGGTAAAATATGAACAGGCTGCTGTTTGTGCTGATTCTATTCGCCGTCCTTCTCATATTGTGATTCGGATTGCTGACAACGGGCCGGGGATTCCGATAGATGTTCATGAAAGGCTGTTCGATCCGTTTTTTACTACGAAAGAACCGGGGAAAGGTACTGGCTTGGGGCTGTCTATCAGTTATCAAATTGTGGTGGAAAAGCACGGCGGGCGGCTGAAGTGCAATTCTGCACCGGGTCAAGGTACGGAATTTGCGATCGAGATTCCTGTCGCTAGAAGTTAGCGGTAAAATTGGAAATTATGAGTTATAATTCCATAGATGCAGACGGCGGTTGAAACCGCGTCTATACAAACAATGTCCGCCTCCGCGGACTGAAGAAGATAATGTATTTTAACCGCATTGCCTTCAACCCGCGGAGGCGGGTTTTGCTTGTATAGAAGCGGTTTCAACCGCCCAGTTTTCTAGGTTATTGACTTATGAATTACAACGTAATTTACGACGGCAATTGCAATCTCTGCGTCACCTTGGTGCAGTTACTAGAAAATCTAGATCGAGGCGAGAACTTTGAATATATTTCCATGCAAGATTTAGAGGGATTAAAGGAGTTTGAGATAACTGCTGAGGATTGCGAAATGGGGATGATTTTGATAGATAAGAATAATCCCGCAAAACGCTGGCAAGGTAGCGATGCAGCCGAGGAAATCGGGCGGATATTGCCTGCTGGCGAGGTGTTTGTGGCAGCTTACCGGGCAATGCCGGGGATGAAGTGGATGGGCGATCGCGTGTACGAACAAGTGCGCGATAACCGCTATACTTTGTTTGGCAAGCGATCGACAACTTACAAATCGGCTTATCCAGTGGGCTGTAGGTCGATCGACAATTGCGATAATCAAGACTTAAAATCAGGTTCGTAGTGAGGACTTCAGTCCTCTCCATCTGTGGTTCGTAGTGAGGACTTCAGTCCTCTCCATCTGTGGTTCGTAGTAAGGACTTCAGTCCTCTCCATCTGTGGAGAATTTAATTCAAGAAGGACTAAAGTCCTCACTACAAACCTGGACTTCAGTCCTCTCCATCTGTGGAGAATTTAGTTCAAGAAGGATTAAAGTCCTCACTACAAACCTGATTTATGATGAGTCATTAACCGGGAATTATTCTCAGCAATTAAACAAACCTAATATCTCGCGGCAAAATTGTTTGAGCTTTTCGGCTGATTCCGCAGCGGGCTCAGTTTCACCCACAAAACCCCAATTTTCCACGGTAGAAAAGCGCCACTGTTGACCAGTATGATCGTAACCTGCCGCCTCAACCCCGATCGCCCGCCGAGATCCTTCGACCGGATCTTGGTAAAATCGGATTTGGATTAAGATACTGCGGCTTTGCAACAACCGACTTCTACCGGGAAAATGGAAGCCAATATCGATCGACTCAGGATCGACAAGTTCTCTGGTATCCTGGTCATTCATCCAAGGTTTCAAATCGACTTTCACATCCGGAAAATCTGACTTAAATAAATTAACAACCGCAGCAATTTTGCTAGCTAATTCTATATTTCTGGCTTGTTCGGCAGCGTTCACTCGAAATACTCCTATCAAATACAGTTATTACACATTTAGTTAACAATGTAACTGCATATTGCCTGCTTTAAACGGTAAACTGTGGACTATTTGATAGATTACAGTTCGCGATTGCACGGGTGGCCAGAAACCGGGTTTTTTTACGAAAAAACGTGTTACAGCCGACAATGCAAGTAAAAACCCGGTTTCTTTGGTATTGATGCGTCCAATCTGCTACATTTTCCCAGGTTGAATGAATTTTAGTCGATCGGCACTTCGATCGCAAATTCCGTACCTGGGCCCAACACAGATATGCCCTATGTAGTGGCGATGCGTCACAATCCTTTGTTGAAAGCGACTCGCTGTGCGATTATTGGCTCGTGGCTGGCGTGAAAATGCAGGTGATTGGTGCGAGTCATGCGGAAATGGGTACATTTGCCTTTTGGGATTTTAAAATCCCAAAAACCTTTCGATCCAACTTATTTGCTCGCTACCCCTTGACTTTTCAAGACAGGAACTACAGCATTTTGGGATGTTTATTGAACACCAATAAACTTGTGAGTTTGCAAAGACAACCTGTAACTCGGATGCTGTTTCAATAACTCCAAAATCATCGGAATTGCCCGATCGCGCTTTTCCCACTCCGGCTGCAAATATACAGGAATATTCACATTGTCAGCCAAATATTTTGTGTAAAAATCAACTTCTTCGCCACTGCTAACCACCAACTTAATTTCATTAGCTCTCGTCCAGAAACGGTCTTGCACCGGATATTGAGGATTGACGTGTTCTTTAGGAGAAAGAGTAATCCAAGCCAGCGGCGAAATATCCTGCCAGTAAGCGCCAGAAGTTTCAATATTCACCTGTTTGTCAGTTGCTAACAAAGCTCGCACTAACTCCGGCAAATTCTGGTGAATAAAAGGTTCGCCACCACTAATGACAACCCTCGAAGACTGCAATTGATCTAGCAATTGTGCGATCGACTGTGGCACCGATGGCAAACCTTTGCCACCATTTCCGTAGCCTGTATCGCACCAAGCACACCGCACAGGACAACCAGCTAATCTGATAAAATCAACTAAAGTCCCCGTCCAATAACCTTCACCTTGAACCGTACACTGAAAAGTTTCATGAATCGGTAATTTTATTTGTAAATTCGATCCCTGCATTTTTACCTCAAAGTAATTAATAATACTTGTTATTACTTTTAGTAATTGTAATTTGTCATCGGTAATTGATATAGTCCTGGATGCACCGGTAGGCAGAAACCGGGTTTTTTATGCAAATACTGTATCGCAGCCTTTAATACAGATAACCACCCGGTTTCGAGGAGTCTTAATGAAGTTCCCAGCCACTTGAACTATTTAATTCTGTTCTTCAGGTTCCATCATCGTAGCCCAGCGGCGTTTCAGGGCCAAACTCAACCCGTCACCAATGGGGACAACACTGAGTGTTATTCTCGGATCGTTACGCAACTTGTCGTTGAAACTACGAAGGGCGAGGGTACTTGTGTCTTGTACTTCAGGATCGGCAACTCGTCCAGACCACAGAACGTTGTCAATTACAATTAAACCGCCATTCCGCACCAGTTGGAGCGATCGCTCAAAATAAGCCTCATAATTTTCTTTATCCGCGTCGATGAAGGCAAAATCAAAGGTTCCGGCTTGTCCCTCGGCTATGAGTTTGTCGAGAGTATTTAGTGCTGGGCCCAAATGCAAAGAAATTTTGTTAGCCACACCCGCAGCTTCCCAATACCGTCGCGCGATCGAAGTATATTCCTCGCTGACATCGCAAGCAATAATTTTACCGTTAGAAGGCAGTGCTAAAGCTACACATAGCGAGCTATAACCAGTAAAAACTCCAATTTCTAAGGTTTTTGTCGCTCCCATAAGCTGCACGAGCATCTCCATAAACTGCCCTTGTTCGGGAGCTATTTGCATCATACCCATAGGATGCTTAGCAGTTTCTTTCCGCAGTGAAGCGAGAATATCTGGTTCCCGCAAAGAAATAGATAACAGATAATCGTAAAGTTGATTTTCTAGGCCAAGAGTTGAGTTCGCCATCGGTTTGTCCTTGCTGCTGACTTTTGATTTTACGTGGTAGACGTGCAGTTATTGGAAATTGCAGACGGTAGAGTGAATTTTGGCACCTATTTTGCTGTCGTTTCTCTCAGGGTAAGAGTATCGCCGTCTCGCTTGCAAGAATCTGGTAACTTGCTCTCACGGGCGATCGACCTCCCAATCAGTTTATCTCAGCTATAGGTGATTTAGTCGCCCTGGAAAAGAAAAGAGAACAAAAGGATGGTTTTGAGATTGCTGCATTCCTCGCGCTGCGTAACACTGTGAGTAATGCCAGCTTAACAAAATAATCTAACAGTCGGCAAGTTGCCAACCGATATACAATTAGTCATTCCTCATCTTAACTCTCCAACTTGTAGGAGCGCGCCTTGCTCTGAGCGTAGCCTTTCATGAAGTCGAATGATCTCAAATGTCAAATGGTACGATCTGGGGAGAATATAACTTAATTTTGACAACTAATCGCCAATAAATAATTATTTATAATTTGCCCACAACTCACACAAATAAAGTTTAATTTGAGTCTTGTTGATGGCTTATAGCCTGTGTATTTTTCAGGAATCAAACAGGCGCATGGCAATCCTTCTATCCGGGAGGATTACTAATAACTAACAAGTCGGCTAGACCGGGACAATTTTTTAAGTGTCACAGTATATTTATCCACACCTAAACCACCTACCCACAATAAAAACAACATTCTCCTGTTGAAGCAGAACAAGTATTTTGGTGACAAAACCCGGTTTTGGGCAGCCTTTGCCCTGGACTGTTACTAACCACTAACGAACCGGGAACACTCTGACAATTTCTTAACTGTCACAGTTGATTGCTCGACACATAAACAACTTACCCACAATCAAAATAACATTTCGCAAAGGCAATCGCTATGTATTATACTTTTGCAGGTTTCGGTGCTGGTACTGGCCTATTGTTACTGTTAATTTTTGCTATTTTACAATGGCTGCACGTCCCCGCCGGCAGTTTTATAGATTGGGTAATTGCCATTGCTATTTTTGAATGGCTGTTGCTGATAGTTACAGTTCCTTGGAATATCCATTTTGAAGCTAAGGAAGTGTTAGCCCAAGGCGCAGAATCTACTAAAAAAAATATTGCTGTCGATTCCGAACAACTCAAATACGTTACTGTATTAGCTAGCCGATCGCTCTGGGTGGCGATCGCCCTTCACCTGGTTAGCGCGATCGCACTTTATGCCCTATCCGCCACCGGCATTAGTGCTGTTGGCTATCTCAGTTCCGGTGCAGCACTGCTTTTAACTATACTGCGTCCAGCTATCCGAGGTTATCAGTATTTAGCCCAGCGGCTGACAACCATCCGCAGCGAATTTTTCCACCCCCGCGAAGATATTCTCGAACTCCGCAACCGCTTTGCAGAATTAGAATCTACAGTCAAAAATTTGGCCGATCAATTAAATTCAGACGATCCTAATTCGTGGGCGACTCTCCAACAGCGGGAACAACGGGCCACTAGAAGAGAATTAACTAATTTAGCCGCATCTCTAGAAAATTTGCGATCGACAAATCAGGCAGAACACACTAAACTGGCAAGAGATGCCGAAAGTGCGATCGCCCAACTCACCGATGACGGACAATTTCTCAACCACGTCCGCGAAATCATCCGCTTCTTCAAAGAATCGTAAAAGTAGTCAGTAGTCAGTAGTCATTAGTCATTAGTCATTAGTCATTAGTTAGTTGCCATGCCCAATTCCCAATTCCCAATTCCCAATTCCCAATTCCCAATTCCCAATTCCCAATTCCCAATTCCCAATTCCCAATTCCCAATTCCCAATTCCCAACCTTTAGATAGATGTCAGAGCCTCGCAGACTGTGAAACTTTTAATTAAAAGAGAACTTTATCAGTCTTGAGGAAGACTCAATAAATGTATTTTACATTACAGCAAGTTTCAGGAAACTATAACCAAAGATAGTTAGTGAATGAGTTAGCTTAGGCTTAATATTTAAACATAAGCCAAAGACCTTTTTGAAAAGATAACTCAGGAATAAATCATGACAACTAGCAAATCAACACCGACCGACGAACAAATCGAAGCTAATATGGAAGCCCCCCACTACGATAGGGGCATTACTCCTGCTGAGACAGCAGCGCGGCAAGAACGCGAAGGCTCTAACTTCATGCACACAACCACTGAAGCGAAGCAGCAAAGCGCCAAAACCGACGACCAAACCGATGACGAAAGCATTCACACTACAGATGGTTATACAGTAGACAAGGAAGGTCTGGTTAACAATTACGCGATCGAACCCGAAATGTACATCAACGAACCGGGCGATTTGAGAGCAAAAGAGGAAGCCGAAGCCGCAGAACGCGCTCAAATTCTCGCAGAAATCAAAGATAAAAAAGGTGAGGAAGGAAAACTGACAATGGATGAAGACACCCGCGGCAAAGGCCCAGGAATGATCTAGGTTGTCTGCTTGGTAGTTGCGCTTTGGCGCGCGAGGCTGCAACTGCAAAGCCAAGGGGCAGGTTTTTCTAGATACGGGAATTGTCGATCTTTTCGGTAAAACCAGCCTCTATTTTGCTTTCGACTGATGTTTTGATAATATACCTCTTGCAAAAATACCTACGACGGGCGGGACGCCCATCCCACAACTTTTTTTCTTGTGGGATGGGCGTCCCGCCCGTCGTAAAATTTCATTAAAAGGACTTTTGCAATTCAGGTCTAATTTAGGACTTAATATTATCCTCCGTCAATTACCTCCAATAAAAACAGCTCGAGCGCGATCGCTTCAGTCAAGCGTCATGGATGAGGGCTGAAGCCCTCACTACAAACCAATATTGTATTCGGAGATGATATTACGCACGGGTGGTTAAAAAACCCGGTTTCTTGAGCAGGAGTGCTTCTGTTTTGAGAGTTGAAAATTTACCTCAATGCCGATCGCATTAAAATTAATCAAGCCCTCACATTCTCCCTCAGCCAATTAAACTTTGCTTGAGCTAGCGCCAAATTTTCCAGGACGTTCGGATTAATATCCTCCCGATCTAATTCTTGCTGCTCCAATTCTATATTGCGACCGTATTCTATATGTCGGATCGTACCGCGCATCCGGTCTGCCAGACACAGCGAAATTCCATAATAAAATCTGGAAGCAAAACCCATATCATGTTGAAGTTTGACGACTAGCTGCCTTCGGGGAATTACCAACAAGTGAGTTTCTTCGATCGCCATCACCGTGGCCAAAGGAGGGCGTGCGTCAATGAAAGAAACTTCTCCCACAAGTTCTCCGCTACCTATTTTAGCGAGTTCTTTGCTCTGCTCAGCCTCGATCCAAACGCTCATACTCCCCTTCAAAACAATGTAGAGGGCATCGTGCTGTCTCCCTTCATGGATCAAAATCTCGCCCGGTTCGAGAATTTCTTTTTTCCCTTTTTGAACGATCCAGTCGATATCGTCATTATTTAACTGGCTCAAAATAAAAAGCGCTTTTTTTCTACTGCTGTCGGCCATAACTTTAGCTCCCGATCGCTTATTTATATTAAATTTAGAGGGCGCGCGGTCGCAACTTCTTCCTAAGCAGTCACTCCTCGCTGAATACAGTTTTTTTATCCTGCCTAACTGCTTGGCAAAATCCTATTAGGGCAGACATTCCCAATATTCACAGATGAACCAGGCTGAATCATAATCTCTCAATACTAGCATTCGTTGAACAATCTTTTTTAAATCGATCGGCATTCCAAAAAATCCTGCTTCATCTCCGTCTTAAAACCAACCCGGTTCTCCCCCACAGCATGGGTGCGGCAGGGGGCGCGGGAGACAGTGCTCCGCGCCCCATCTGCTGTATCGCTAAATCGATCGCAAATCAGGATAGCCAGCCAACATATCATCAGCAGTCAGAGTGTCGCCGTTAGCTTGAGGAGTCCACAGCACCTCAACCGCCAGCAACTGCTCGCTCGATACTCCCCCAATTTGGCGCAAAGCTTGGCGCAAATCTTCAGAGTTTTTCACTGCTGGCAATTGCAACTTGCCCTGAGTACCGACAATCACCGTTACCACAATAAATTCACCGGGCTCTGAATTCAAATCAGAACCAACTAGGGCGCCGTTTTCCTGCACAACTGGCAGGTTATTGCTGCTCCCTGCTTGCCGGAGCTGGTTGTTATAATTCGAGAGCGTTTCTTCAGTAAACTTACTGCGTTCTGCCAAAGAAAACTGGTTAAATTTAGCTTCGGCTGCTTCCAAGCGAGTTTGCACAGAGTCAGCGCCCGCGTAAACCCAGTATTCAGGATGCCGCAGCATCGCCAGAGTAGATTCTTGCAGCACTTGAGCGCGGCCGATCGCTGTATCGGTATTCGCTTTGCGCGCTAGCGCGTCGAGTTCGGCTTGCAAACCGCGGGCTTCTGCTAGCAAACCAACTTGCAAGCGTGCCACAGATACCGTGGTAGTAGGCGCGCTGTTGCCGAGTTCGTCAGTTGAATCCCCAGCGCGGCGGAAGCTTTGCACGAGGAAATTGGCGATCGAAATAAAAATCAAAATCGAAAACAGGCCGCCAAATCCGCCCCCAAAGCCAAAAAACGGCAGCAAGAATGGGAAACCGAAACCGCCACCAAAACCGCCGCGATAGCCACCACCGTACCCACCAGACGGCGCGTAAGTGCTAGTCGGAGACGAGTAACTGCGCGCCGGAGCTCTAAAAGATCCGCCCCCCATCCGTCCTCCGCTGCGAGCAGCCAGAGCTCCGTCAGCGTTACCGAGGGCTAGCGTCAGTACCAGACCGATCGCAAATAGTGATTTCAAAAGCGGTTTGATCTTTGAAATTAGTTGCTTGTACATAAGACCGTTACTATTCGATACACTTTTAATTTACAGTCTATCCTCGCTTATGGGCAGCCCGGTTGCAGGTGTGCAGCGTGCGAGATATCCGTACCAACCGATCCCAGCACCCCGAGAGAAGCAGAAAGGCTAGAGTCCAAAGCTACCGCCTGCCACCTCAGATGACCCATAATTAATTGTCAAAACAATCCTATCTACTGTCCAAAATTCCCTTATTCTCATCCGGCACAAATTCCGTCACCACTTGGCCGCCGGCACCGTCACCTTTGACAATCACAGTTTGATTTTTTAACTCTCCCGCCGCCCTCGGCCCAGTCAAATTAAACACCGGATTTAATTGCTTGTAAACCACATTTCCTTCGGCGTCGAAGGTCTGGTTACTTAAATACCACGTTACGCGATCGGTATTTAATTGAGATTCACGTTTTTCCCCGATTCCTACCACATTTCCCGTCAAATAAAAAATCTTTTTATCTAAATCTCCCCGCCCAGTATCCCCGGTCATCGTCACCTTTTCCACGCGGTGAAAAATCTTCACATGCCCGGGCGATATCACATATTGAGCCGGAAAATTCCAACTCATCAAACTGCTTTCTATTTGCAGCGGCGGGTCTGATGGCATCAATTGAGCGTTTTGGGTTAGCGTGGCAATTTTGGTTTTTAAGTCTACATCTACCTTGTCGGCAAAACCGCTGTCTGTTACTTTTTTATCTTTATATCTGTCAAGTTGAGTCGGTTGGTCGCTGTGTACCTTTTGTTGCTCCACAAACCAAACTAAATGTTCGGTTCGCAATTGCAAAATTGGATCTTTAACATTCGCCACCACAGATCCGAATAACTCCATCCTCTTAGCCCTGCTGAAAATCCGCGCTTCCTTCGCTGAAACAGTCACCTGTTTGTTCTGTCCAGTCAAATTATTGCGAACAACTAAAACATCTTCCTTCGGGCGCCACTCTAACTCATTTCCTCGCAATACCACGCCATTTTTGAGATCGGTAGCGACTATGTTACCTTTGAGAAAAACCTGATTTCCTTCCTGAAATACCTGCCCGGTTTCTCCCTGAATATCATAAATTTCTTTGCCGTCCTGAAACAATTTGCCCACAGGTTTCTGAACGTTAACTATTTTTTGGTCTTTGCTGTAAACCGCATTTTTCGATTTTACTTTCCAGAACGTCTCACCCTTTTCGTTTGCTTGTTCTAGGGTTACTTTGTTCAAAGTTAAAGTGCTATTTGACTGCTGAGCTGTTTTGATATCCTCAGCTAATTTGTTCTTTTGAGTCTCTTGGGGAGCCGCACAAGCATTAATCCCCAAAATCATTGCTGCTAACAATAGCGACATTGATTTTGGGGATTGGAAATTGGTAATTTGGGATTTGAGATTAATCATTGGTAATCGATAATTGGGCATTGGGCAAACAGGGCATTGGCCAAACAGGGCATTGATAATTGGTAATTGGCCAAACAGGGCATTGATAATTGGTAATTGGCTAATTAAAAACACTAATCAAAAATCTGTCATACTTGAGCTAAATTTTTAACTTCTAATTTTCAATTATTCAACCCATCAGCTATTACCCCATTCCCTATTACCCATTCCCCATTCCCCATTCCCCATTCCCCATTCCCCATTCCCCATTCCCCATTCCCCATTCCCCATTCCCCATTCCCTATCTGTCGTCGTGTTCGTCCATCAAGCTCAAACCCGACAACGGGCGGTAGGCATAATTAGGACGCGAAGTTTTTTGGATGTCGTCCTTAATCATTTCCAAATCGATATAGCGATCGGCTACATTAATCAAACTGTCACTGGTCATCGATCGCAAACTCACCACCTCCACCCGCACGCCGCGATAGCTCACAGCATCCACAGCATAGGCCAAATCGCCGTCGCCGCTCACCAAAACAGCCGTGTCGTAGGATCCCACCAACGCCATCATGTCCACAGCGATTTCTACATCCAAATTCGCCTTCTTAGAACCGTCGGGTAACTGCACCAAATCCTTAGAAATCACGCGATAGCCGTTGCGGCGCATCCACAGCAAAAACCCCTGCTGTTTTTCGTTCGTGCGATCGACACCCGTGTAGAAAAAAGAGCGCAACAGCCGCGATCCCGCAGTTAAACGACACAATAGCTTAGTGTAATCAATCTCAATTCCCAATTGCAAAGCCGCGTAAAAAAGATTAGATCCGTCAATAAAAATTGCCACTCGACCGCGATTTTCCAGAACCTGTTCCGGCGTAAAAAGGTCGTTGCTTTCTATTCTATTCAACATGATTGTTATGCCTCAAATTTTATGAAAGATTGGTAAGGAAATTAAGTGCTAATTCATAATCTGTCATAGCACCCCGATCGCAGGCTGCCGACTATGACGCTACTGTTTCCAGCAGTTCCAGCCGCTTAAACACTGGTTGGGGTTCCCCCAGAGTTTGGTTTGCAGGCAAAGCGCCCCAGGCAGCATGAACTGCAAAAGTCGCTAAACTGTTAACTGCAACCCGATCGTTAAAGTCAATTGAAAAACCTAGCTGCTGATAGATAGCACTGCTGATATTGGGAATAATCGGCGATAAAAGGTAAGATGCTAGTCTAACAGATTCCAGAACAGAATATAGCACTTGTTGAACACTTTCGAGCTGTCCTTGCTTGTACAAACTCCAAGGTGCTTGTACGTCAATAAACTTGTTACCGGCTCGAACTAATGCAAGCACAGCTTCGCAAGCCTTGCTAAAAGCTAACTCTTCGTAAAAACCCGCCACTCGATCGCCCAAATCCAGGCTCATACCCTTGAGAAGGTTGTCGCCGGAAATACTTTCCCCAGACACATTTGGCACGCAGCCACCGCAATATTTGCGAGCCATGTTTAAGGTGCGGTTAAGCAAATTTCCCAAATCATTTGCTAGCTCAGCATTCAATATATTGATAAACCGAGTTTCGTTAAAATCGCCGTCCTCTCCAAATTCAATTTCTTTGAGGAAATAGTAACGAACTGCATCAGCGCCGTATTTATTCACCAATTCGACTGGGTTTAAAGTATTTCCCTCCGTTTTTCCCATTTTTTTGCCGTCTTTGGTCAAAAAACCGTGAGCGAAGACGCGGCCAGGTACGGACATACCCGCGGACATCAGCATTGCCGGCCAATAAACTGCGTGGAAGCGGAGAATATCTTTGCCGATCAAGTGCAGGTCAATCGGCCACCATTTAGATAAAGCATTCTCTAACAATGGGTCGCTGTCCGGATCGAGCAGAGCCGTGATGTATCCCAGCAAAGCGTCAAACCAGACGTAAATGGTGTGGCCCGGATCAACTGGTATTGGCAGGCCCCATTCCAGATTCACCCGAGAAATCGAAAAGTCTTGGAGTCCGGAGTTGACGAAGCTGAGCACTTCGTTACGCCGACTTTCCGGCGCGATAAAGTCGGGACGTTCTGCGTACAATGCCAGCAGTTGGTCTTGATAGCGCGACAGGCGGAAAAAGTAATTTTCTTCGTCGCGC
Source organism: Microcoleus sp. PH2017_08_TRC_O_A (assembly GCF_020738665.1). Lineage (NCBI taxonomy): Bacteria > Bacillati > Cyanobacteriota > Cyanophyceae > Oscillatoriales > Microcoleaceae > Microcoleus > Microcoleus sp. PH2017_08_TRC_O_A. The sequence goes on along the minus strand of NZ_JAEQCE010000004.1, from coordinate 154,385 downwards.
CACTCCACTTCTTTGCTGGTGTGGACGGAACAGCGATTTCCGGGGAGCAAATCGCGTTCATCTTTGAATTCTTCGCAGGAGACGCAGTACCAGCCTTGTTGCTGGTTCAAGTAGATATCGCCGGAGTTCCAGACGCGCTGGAAAAATTCTTTGACAATGTACTCGTGGCGTCGCGAAGTTGTGCGGATAAAGCGATCGTAATGGATAGAGAGTTGCTCCCACAGCGCCTCAAACCCGGGAACTACTAAATCGCAGTGAGCTTGGGGCGATCGTCCCAAACTGCTTGCCGTGCGCTGAATTTTCTGCCCGTGTTCGTCGGTTCCGGTAACCAACAACACTGATTTGCCCCGCAGCCGCTCAAATCTGGCTAGGGCATCGGCTGCCATAGTCGTGTAAGCGCTGCCAACGTGAGGCAAATCATTGACATAATACAGAGGCGTTGTTATGGCAAAGGTATTCTTAGTTATATCGGTCGATTTCATTGAATGGTAAAAGAAAATTCCCTAAATTTAATTTCGATCTTAACTCAGCGCTTCAATCTTTTCTGGAGTGGCATTCAAGCCAAAATTGCTGCAACTTGTGGGCAATTGTTTAACCCGGGCTATTCCCAAAAGAAATATAGCTTTCCTCTCAAGACTAATCTTTTTTAGATCTTTTTGACGAACTCTCTAAAATGTCTTAAGATTTTGATATTTTGCTGCCTTGGGGGCCCATAGAAGTGCAGATCCCGGGTCTTCAATTCATTTCTCGCAGGCACTATCCTGGAGTGCGCGGGATCGCCAACTGGATAGTGCCGACAAAACTCCTTGCTTAGCTTGCTGAAAGCAACCGAGCGACTGGCGCTCCGCCAGCGCTTCCTGTAAATGGGCGATCGGGGTTCACTGGCTGTGTCAAACCCGATCGCCCGCAACTCCTGCCAGTTTCCGAGTTACTCGTAGAAGCAGCAACCGGGTTGTTTGCGAAAATCTCTATTGAACGATGCTTTGGTTTCTTGCCCCAATCTGGTTTTTGAAGAGGGCGAAGCATGACCGCATATAAGTTATTAGTTATAATCTTATATTCACTGCGGTCATGCTTCGCCCCTACAAACATATTTGCCTTGCACAGGTCGCTGCACCCAAGCAAATGTTTATTGACAAAAAAATGGTTTTTTTAATGTTGCCACTACATCCGGGAAACACAATTAAACCCCAAGCCAGTTAGGCTTGGGGCTATCTAAATTATGGTAAATATAACAATATGTTATCCTTCGGGAAAATTCACTCGATTTCCGCCAATAGCTTCGGACAAATAATCCGCCGCAGCTTCCACCACCGCGATCGCATTTTCGTAAACCATCCGCGTCGGTCCCAAAACCCCAACACTACCCACTGGCATTGATCCCCGGCGGTAAGTCGAAGAAATCAGAGTACAGCCGCGAATTGGTTCTAACGAATTTTCTGAACCAATACGCACCGTTACCCGTTTCCCAGGCGAGTCCAAATCAGGCGATTCAAAAATCAAAGGCCAAAGCAGTTCCTGTTCTTGTTCGAGCAGTTGCACCAGGGTTTGAACTTGCTGCAACTGCGAAAACTCTGGCAAGCGCAGCGCTTCTGCCAAACCGCCGATCAGAATCCGCGTGTAGGTTGGATTGCTTTGACGGCTGCTCAATGCAGCCAGCATGGTTTCCATCCACTCCGCGTACAGTTCAAAGTCCCGGTCTAACTCGCTCCAGTCTACAGCGGAGAGTTCCGAGAGCGATCGCCCGCGTAACTTGCTGTTCAAAAAATTTGACAAAATCTGCAATTCGCGATCGACAATTTCAACATCAGGCCAATTACCTTCTGCGCCCTTCGGCAACTGTACTAACACCGAATGAGTTTCGTAGGCATCCGTCACCACGATCAGCATCACCTTACCCGCCTCTAGCTGCACCAGTTGCAAGTGTCGCAAGCAAGCCATATTGGTTTGCGGTATGGTAATCATGGCAATATAACCGCTGATCGTTGCCAGAATTTTAGCAGCGCCGCGGAGTGCCCCATCCATGCGCCCATCCGACCAATTGAGTTGATCCAGTACCTGTTCCACCTTACGGGCCAGCGTATCAGATGGCTGAATCAACTGGTCTACGTAAATTCTGTAGCCGGAGTCAGAGGGGACTCGTCCGGCAGAAGTGTGGGGCTGATATAGCAGTCCAGCTTTTTCAAGAGTCCCCATCGCATTGCGAATGGTAGCTGGGCTGACGCTGAGGTTGTATTCGTCAACCAAAGCTTTTGAGCCAACGGGTTCCGCTGTTGCTATGTAGTGGCGAACCGTTGCCCAAAGGATGTGTTGTTGCCGATCGGTGAGGTTAACGCGCACAAATAATATTTAAGCAGAGTAAGATTTTAGAGTTGAAAGCCATTGAAAAGCTCTGTCCGAAAAGGGCGATCGGACAGACTTATCTACTTAAACATAACAGATTTTAGGTTAAGGAAGAAGTCAGTTGTTACTGGTTATTGGTTATTGGTTATTGGTTATTGGTTATTGGTTATTGGTTATTGGTTATTGGTTATTGGTAAGTTCTAATGCCCCATGCCCCATGCCCTGGGAAGGCCCATGCCCCATGCCCCATGCCCCATGCCCTTTAAGTGTGTTCTTTCAGAATATTTTGTAGGTAACTAGCCACTGCATCTGGCTGTTCCACCATTGCCAAATGGCCGCAATCGGGAAGCTGAAGCACATTTTCGCCACAACCTTGGAACATCCAGTGAAAGCTAGCCAAATGCAGCACGTATTTTGGTTCCATAATTTTGTCTTTAGTGCCGGCAATAAAATACACAGGCTGCTTGAGTCGGGACACTATTTGCGGCAACAGGTGAATCTCGGCTTCTGTGGTGGAGTCCAACAAAGCCCCCAAAGCTGCATCTGGATGGGCTGCCACGAAATCTCTCAAGCGCTGCCGTCCCCACGATCGCCCGATCGAGCGATCGACAGAATCGCGGGCAAACACCAAATCTGCTAGTGGCAAATGAGGCAGCCAGCGGGGACGCATTTTTACTAGCTGTGTGCCGACGGCTCGAAATCGCTCGAATTCTTCCTTTAGATAGATGCCGCCGCCTGCATTAATACAGAGAACACCTTTAATACGATCGCACAATTGGCTGGCTCCCCAAAGAGCGATCGTACCGCCGAGAGAGTGTCCCACCAGCCAAGCACTAGAAATATCCAGTTTTTTGAGTAAAATTTCCAAATCGCGAGCGTAGGCTGCGGGAGTGTAGGAACTTAGCGATTCTCCTCGCTCGCGACTATCATCGCCGTCGGATTGAGAATCGCCAAACCCTCGCAAATCGTAAGTCAGGCACTGATAGCTGGGTGCCAAGCGATCGGTCAGAGGTTGCCAGTAGCGGCGGCTTAACAGCCAGCCGTGGACAAATACCAGAACCGGGGAAGTTGGAGTGGGAGCCGTCAAATCGCAAGCGTGCCGAACCCCTAGGATGTCGATGGTTGCCATAATTTTATCCTATCGCGAAATCAAGACAGAGGGATCGGCAGTTACACTCCGGGCGATCGGCTCAGTTTAACTTTCTCTCGATGAATATCAGGTTTTGAGCAAAAACCCAGTTTCTGAACGCAAGAGAAATGGAAGTCGGAAGTAGAAATCACAAAGAAGTAATAAAATCAAGGGTTTCAGGAATTAAGAACGTCCTTAAGCTCGATCTGATAGCTCCGAAACGTTGTTGTGATAAACCGGCTTTCACCAGCGTCAGGCGCTATTCCTAAAACCGCTCGCCCAACAATCTTTGTCGCACCCCCTCAGCGATTTTCTGCCCCAGATACTCAGGAATCAAACTTTCATTGGGGCCCAACAAGTAGAGAATCAAGCGAGTTCGCCCCCGCCAAACCAATAAATTTGCATTTACCACCAACAAATCCTCTTGCCAGATGGCATACATAACTTTGTAAAAAAGTCCAGGCTGGTTATCTGCTTCAATCAGCAAAGCCGGCAAGTGGAAAACCGGATCGACGTAAAATTCAGTAGCCACATCCTCCAAACCCGCGTCTAAATTAAATTCCACAGCCAACATCTCTTCCACCTCAAAATGCCCCGCCAAGGCCTCTCGAACCGCCCTACAGACGTTTTCGGCTGTTTTATCTGCCAGTACCTTGCCACCGCGAGATACCACCAATTTGATAAATACCAGCATCGGCGGGTAAATTTGACCGTAGAGACTGAGACTGTGAATCGTCAGCCCGTAGGCAGCCAGCACACCGAAAATGTCGCTCAGTAGGAAAGACTGGTTCCGGTAAGCAAAATGCAGGGCACTTTTGTTACCTTCGGCTCTTATTTCGATGACGGCTTGCCGAGTTTTGTAAAGTTGGTAAGCTAATTTGAGGTTTTGCAGTTGGATTTCGCTGCTGACAAATTGCTCGTAAAACTGTGGAAACGCTCGGTTAAAGCGCTTGAGAAGTTCTAGTGTAGATGGTTTTAAACCCGAAGCCATAATTGAGGGGAAGGTGCGGGAGATATACTAGGTATTGACTGATACATTTACGCGACACTTGCCCGGCTATTACCGGACAAAGTAACGAGAGCACTATCACCCTCATAGGAGATAGAGGCGGTATCCCGCAAAGCTTTCAGTAATATACCAAAAGCGCCATTGTAATCTCGTGGGATTGAACAGCCACATTCAGGACAAGTAAACACTTTAGAACCACCTAGCTTTTGATGTACGTGACCGCAATGGGTACAAGTTTTAGACGTGTATTCTTCAGTGACATCAATCACATTGACATTTCTAACATTTGCCTGATGTTTGATGGTTTGTTTGAATCTGTAATGCGCCCATGTCAACATGGCTCTAGCAGTTTTTGAACGAATCTTTCTTCGTGCTTTGGCGACCATTTGGGAAGACTCAAAAGTCGGAAGAAATATGACTCTATAGTTGCTAGTTAAATAGCAAGCGGTTTGTTTCTGGCATTCGTCTACTAAATTACGAATGCGTATTCTCATACGGTGAGCCGCTTGTCTCATTCGTTTTCGGCGCTGTTTCGTAGCTTGAGACATTCGGCTCATTAGGTTATCTAGGTGTTGACAGAGACGAGCTATTCGCCCCATGTCACCACCTCCAAACTCAAGGAATTTATTGCCATCAAACCCGGTCATAAATGTTCTTACGCCGGGATCTAATGCAATAATTCCTGTTGCGTCCGTAGGCTCTGCGGTAACTGACAGAGGAAACACTGCAAACCAACGACCCTTGCAGTATACCAACTGAGTACCTCGATCGCACTCAGGAATTATCTCAGAAGTATGATAGGTTAATCCTTTGGTTAAGGAAGGATACCAAGTGCCTTTTTTGAAGTTTGAATCGTTAAACTTTATGGTTTGAGAGTAATCTCTGATGCTACGGAACTTGGCGTCTGAACTTGCCTTAAATGCTCGGTGAGCATCAAAAATAGCATTCTGTCTGATATGACAAGGCGTTTCTTTTACCCATTCTGGTAAATCGCCTCGCATAACTTCGTTACGCAACTGCAACTTACTTAAGGGCTTTTTGCGCTGCATTGCTATTGCTTGGTTGAAACAATAACGACAGGCTGCTAGCCATTTACGCCAGACTTTATTTAATTCCTGACTGGGATAAATCCTGAGCTTGTGAGATTTGAGTTTTATACTGTCGCCGTCCGTACAATCTACTACTCGATCGGTGGAGGACTGCAAGCACGTCTTCAAGCATTTTTTGTTCTGGACTAAGGTTTGTTTTACCCGGTACCAGGAGTTTACACCAGTTTTGCTCGCTGTTCCATTGGCATTGGTCAAAGCCTCTTCTTGCCAATCGGTTTTTGTGGGCAACGACAACCATTCGGACATCTCATGAGAAAATTCGTTCCAATAGGGGAAGAAGCTTTTGGATTTTTCACTGGCTTTGTTCCCAACATCGGAGATTTCTTTCGTTGACTCCAAGGATGAATGATGGTGAGAGTGGGACGTACTTGACAATAGTTTTTTCCTCAACTCTTGTTTGATTGTATCAGATTGTCCCGTAATGTCCGGCAAATTTGTTATTTAGTTAGTCCTCCCATGCCTTATGGCAATGGGATTTTCGATTTGACGATTCGACTTAAATTTCGCCCGTCTCCTCACTAAAAACAAAAATCAAATCTGTCTGGGAATATCTAACTAGAATGTCACGGTTGTGCCATTCCATTAGCATTTTCCACCAAGTATATGAGTTCCGACGCGATCGGCGGTACTCAAAAGAAGCAATTCCTAAAATGCCTCTGTCCTGGTTGGGCAACAAATTTTACCTTAACACTGGGTTGTCCTGGCACAGGCTAGGAGAACAGTTCTACCAAACTTGACGAGAAGCAAAAAAGCACAGAGTCAATGTTGGACGACAAATCCCTGTTTTCGGCGTAAGATGAGTGTACCGTAAACTGTTCCTCAAGAGGCTACCCGCAGTTCATCCCACGCCGATCGGAGTGGGTTTATCTATCGGGCTCTCTTTCACGTCGTCCAACTTCTACTACCTTAACCGCGCCTGCATGGGTTTTTGGAAAAACTTATTTAGTAGTTCTGAGTCTGCCTCTGTACCCCAAACAGCGGAATTTGAGGAAGATGTGGCTCTTGGGTTAGGCGATCCGCTTTCCCCAATGTTTCGCAAACCCGCCAGCGGCAACGCTCGCATCTTTTTTAGTTGCGATCGGGACATTGACCTCTACGAACTCGAAGAACTTTGTAATGCAGTGGGTTGGTCCCGCCGTCCCCTGCGTAAAGTCAAAAAAGCTATTGTGCACAGCTTCCTAGTCGTCTCTATGTGGGAGATACGGGGCAGCCAGCGACGGCTGGTCGGTTTCGCCAGAGCGACTTCAGACCATGCTTTTAATGCCACGCTTTGGGATGTGGTAGTTCATCCTGATTACCAGGGTAAAGGCATGGGCAAGGCACTGATGAAATACATCATTAAAAAACTCCGCAGTGAAGACATCAGCAACATTACCTTATTTGCTGACCCTCAGGTGGTGGATTTTTACCGAAATTTGGGCTTTATGTCCGATCCAGAGGGCATTAAAGGTATGTTTTGGTATCCAGATTAGCTCGTCCGGTGGAGGTCAGCATTGATTTGTTGAATAAATCCAATATTCAAGCTGTCAAACACCTCACAAGCCTGTGGGCTGCGGTCAGTTACGCTTTTATGTATCCCCGCAGCTTGTCAAGCCCCACAACCTTAAAAAAACTTCGACGTAGCTGCATCGAAAGCTAAAATTAAAAAAAAGCTTGACAAGCAGGTGGTTTTCTGCGTTAATGGTTAAGAGATAGCCAATACACCGGGATGTAGCGCAGCTTGGTAGCGCGCCTGCTTTGGGAGCAGGATGTCGCAGGTTCAAATCCTGTCATCCCGATCGCACAATTTTAAATAATAGATTCAAGCACAAACTGCGGCTGAGGTTTACATTTGTTGAAAATGCCAACCGATTGAGGTAGTTTTTGCCGATCGTGTCAAGGAGCCAGTCTTTGCGTTAATGTGTTTCAGGATCGCTCGGGAGTGGAAAAACATGAAATCATTAGTTCGTTTAGGCGCAATATTGGGGATTGTGGGCTGCACTCTGCTCGGCCCCTCGCCCATTGCCAAGATGTCTGCACTCGCATTGCCAGTGCCACAAGTTGTAGAAAAGTTAAGCCCGGTGCCGGTATTTACGATTACAGACGGTCAGAATGCGTTCTTCATCACTACTGTTCCCAAGCAAGGTCAGGGTCAAACTGGTAATGCTTCGGTAGCCAGAATTTTCATCAGCCAGAAAGATGCTCAAGCTTTTGTCGATCAACTGAAAACGGGAAATCCTCAGTTGGCGGCTTCGGCGCGCGTGACACCGGTGTCACTGGGGGAAATTTATCGGCTGGCTCAAGAAAATAAAGGCAAGCCGGATCAGGTGCTGTTTGCTTTTATTCCAGCAGCGCAGCAGGTACAGTCGGCGAAAACTATTCTTCAGCAGACTGGGCAACAAGTTAACGAGTTAAACGGTGTACCTCTGTTTTTGGCGAGAGGTGGCCCGGAAAATGGTTATCTGACGATTCAACGGGGCGGTAAAGAAGAGCTTCCTCTGTTTTTTAATAAGGAGGACTTGCAGGAAATGGTCGAACGTTTTAAGCAGCAGCAGCCGAACGTGACTGCCACAATCAAGATTGAGGTGGCGAACTTGGAGAGGATTTTGGAGGCTTTGGGTACTGAAAATGACCCGTCTTTGAGCCAAATGATTTTAATTCCGTCGCGGGAATCATTAGAATATCTGCGATCGCGCCAACCGGCTGGTGCTGGCCAAAATCCACAGGCTGCTCCATCTCCAGCTCGATCGGCTCCATCTCCAGCTCCAGCTCGACCGGCTCGCTAATAGTCATTAGTCATTAGTCATTGGTCATTGGTCATTAGTCATTGGTCATTGGTCATTAGTCATTGGTCATTGGTCATTGGTCATTAGTCATTGGTCATTAGTCATTAGTTACAGACAAGATATACTCAAAAATTGGTTTCATGTGCTACATAATTAGGTTTTGCGTTCGGGACTAAGTTGGTAGGTTGGATTGTTGCATTTCTCGACTCAACCTACTATTTATCAATTACCAATTACCAATTACCAATTACCAATTACCAATTACCAATTACCAATTACCAATTACCAATTACCAATTCCCAATTACCAATTCCCAATTCCCAATTCCCAATTCCCAATTCCCAATTCCCAATTCCCAATTCCCAATTCCCAATTCCCAATTCCCAATTACCAATTCCCCATTCCCCATTCCCCATTCCCCATTCCCCATTCCCAAAAAGTCTTATGTTTGTTTCCGGTTTAGAGCTTTGGCAGTGGGTGAATCAAGCTAAGATTGATGCGATCGCCTCTGAGATTCCCCAAGTAGAACTCGACTGGCTGCTGCAAGAGCTGGCAGGTTTGGATAAGTTGGCTCTGCGTTTGGAGTCGTTTAAAGATTTGCCAAAAATTGAATTAAAGTTGTCTGTATCAGAACTCGATCGACTTTGGCAGCGACGGTTGCAGGAACGGGTGCCGGTGCAGTATTTAACGGGAGTTGCACATTGGCGGGATTTTTCGCTGAAAGTAACGCCGGCGGTGCTAATTCCTCGTCCTGAAACGGAATTGCTGATCGATTTGGCTGTGGATGCTATGAAAAGCCGTTTAGAAGCAGAAAATATCAATCAAAAATCTACCCCCCCCAACCCCCCCTTATCAAGGGGGGGAGAAGATTTAAACGTATCCCAGCTTGGGGGGGGAGAATTTGCCAAATCGGATTGGGTGGATTTGGGAACCGGCAGTGGGGCGATCGCGATCGGCTTGGCTTGTGCGTTGAAAAATACTACGATTCATGCAGTAGATTGCAGTTCGGAAGCTTTGGCAGTTGCTCGACTGAATGCTGAAAATTTAGGCTTTGGATCGCGAATTAATTTTTATCAAGGTTTGTGGTGGCAACCGCTAGAATTTCTCAAGGGTAAAGTTAGTGGCATGGTGTCTAACCCGCCTTACATTCCCAGCAGCACGGTGCTGACTCTGCAACCGGAAGTTTTGAAGCACGAACCTCACCTGGCTTTAGATGGCGGTTTAGACGGGTTAGATTGCATCCGGCATTTGGTAGAAACGGCTCCCGATTATTTAGAATCTGGGGGAGTTTGGTTGGTTGAGATGATGGCGGGACAAGAAACGGCGGTGGCTGATATGCTACAAAGTCACGGGAGTTACGGTGAAGTTCAGATATTTGCGGATTTGGCAGGAATCGATCGCTTTGCTTTAGCCTATCGTCTTTAGATTCCAAAAATATGCTGCAATTCTAAAATAGACTTGCATGGGATTTATTCGCTCTCCGATCTTGAAATTATCTGCGTCGATCTGTGTTGATCTGCTTGACATCTGTGGTTAACTTATCAATCAAAGATTTATGCAAAATCTAAAATCTAAAACCTAAAATCTACAATCTAAAATCGGATGACTCAAGTTTCGATCGCCTCCTTGATTCAAGGGGCAATTTCAGGAGATTATATTGTCAGCTTTCCTACCGATACTGTACCCGCTTTGGCGACGCGGCCCGATCGCGCGGAGTTGATTTTTGCAGCTAAAGGGCGCCGTCAAGACAAACCGCTGATTTTGATGGCTGCATCGGCTGAGGCTTTGTGGCCTTACGTGCAGGGGAGTCCAGGAGAGTTGAATTTGTGGCAGCAAATGGCCGCATCCTATTGGCCTGGGGCGTTAACTTTGGTGCTGCCGGCTTCGCCACTTGTGCCGGCTGCTATGAATGCGATCGATCGCACTACGATCGGAGTACGAGTGCCTAATTTTCCCCTTGCACTCCAGATTTTAGGGCAGACAGGCCCTTTGGCGACTACCAGTGCTAATTTATCCGGCCAAGCGCCTCTAGAGTCGGTGGCAGAAATTGAGGCCCAGTTTCCCGAAGTCTTGACATTAGTGACTGCTGAATTAGCAACAGCGCCAACCGCACCGACGGCTTCGAGTTTGCCTTCGACTGTGGCTAAATGGACTGGTGGCGGTTGGGAAATATTGCGACAAGGCGCGATCGAGCTAGAATGCTAAAAGCTAAACTCCTAGGCAAAGTAATATGGCGCCGATCGGCTGGAGCGACTTGATATATTTAGGTATGGGACTCGGACTGGGTTTCGGAAGCAGTTTGATTTGGCGCAGGCAGCAAAAAAGCTCGCAACAGCCAGAACCTGCTCCCTATGTGCCTCCAACTCCTCAAGAAAATGATTTAGAGAAGTTTGATGCCCTTTCCGATCAACTGAAGCAAACTCAATTGGCTTATCAGATGGCATCGGAGATGAGTCTATTTAAGGCGGGCTTTTTGGCTCGAACTTCTCACGAGTTGCGATCGCCCCTGAGCACTATGATTGGTACGCTCCAATTAATTCTGTCGGATTTGTGCGACGATCCTGCTGAGGAGCGAGAGTTTGTCGAACAAGCTCACGTTGCAGCACTCAAGCTGGTGAAATTGATAGATGAAATTATCTCTGTTGCTAAAACTGAACACGGCACTGACACGATGGATATTGAGCCGATTCAGTTAGCTAAGGTTTTTGATGAAATTGATGATTTAACTTACTTACAAGCTGCTAATCGCAGCATTCGTCTGGAGATATTGCCACCCGATCCGGGCATTTATGTATTGGCAGATTTGCCGAGGTTTAGGCAAGTTTTAGTCAATTTGATAGATACTGCTATTGCTCAGATGGAGGAGGGAAGTATTTCTGTTTCTGCACATTCTTCGCCGGAATCTGGATGCGTTCATATTTGGGTGGACGATCAGCGCTCGGTTAGTGCTTGGAGCGAATCTTGGGATTTGCTGAAGCATGATTTGGAGTCGGATGCTACTAAGAGCAGCGATAATTCTCACGTCTCTTCTGGCATGAGGTTGTTGATGAATCAGACACTTTTAACTTTGATGAAGGGAAAGTTGGAAGTTTTGGCTGTGCCTTCTGAGTCGGAAGAGTCCAATTTTAACCGCACTCAATGTTCTATTCCTTTGGCAACTTTGTGATCGAGGAAGTTCGGCAACTGACTTTGTAACTGATTAATATCCATTCCGGCTTTGCCGAAATAATATAGAGGACACGGCAGTGCCGTGTCCCTACCGCGATCGATGGTAGGGAAACGACACTGCCGTGTCCTCCGTTTATATCATTCCGATCCTAACGGATTTGAGATAACTATCGCTCAATTAATTGTAGGAAAACGACTGTCTTGTGGCTGATTGTGGATAATAATTAATAAGTAGTAAGGTGCGCTGCGGCGCACCTACATTTTATAGATTTGGGTGGGACTTTTGTGCTGGTTTAGCAAATAGCAGTTAGCAATTCGCCTTTGCTAATTTCTAATTCGATATTCTCTTCTAAAAGCTGATTTTCAAGTACCATTGTAGTGCTGGCGTTATGCTGAAAACCGATGCGCTCGTAGAAGCTTTGTTTGTAAGTTGTCATCAGGTAAACTCGCTCTACTCGGCACATCCGAGGGTGACTCAAGACAGTTTGCACTAATTTGCGGCCGAGTCCTGCACCTTGGTAATCTGGATGAATGGCGACATCCCAGATGGTGGCTCGATAGATGCCGTCTGAGGTGGCTCTGGCAAAGCCGATCGCCTGCGGGCCATCCCAAACTGTCACAACTGGTTCGCTGTTGGCGATCGCAATTTCCCAATCTTCTATCTTGCGCGCCCTCGCCCAAAAGGCGGCGGCTTTAAATAGTTCTTGGATTTGTACTATGTCAACGCGATCGCGACTTGTGCAAAATTGAATCTGACTGGAATCCCTAGTCGTTGATGTCATGCTCAATGTGCCTGTAAGTTTTATCTAAACTGTGTTACTTTTACTGTCTTGCAGGAGTGAAAGTTAATTTTGCTTGGGAACGATCGATGATTGAATTCCCGATTTACAAAACTATTTTTATTTATACACAAAACGCAACTAATTTCCGTAATTATTAATACTTTTTTGTATAAAGATTAGACGGCGGTTGAAACCGCTTCTAGACAAGTGAAGTCCGCCTCCGCGGACTAAAGAAGATCGCGTAATTTGTACCTCCTTGTCTTCAACCCGCGGAGGTGGGTTTTGTGTGTATAGACGCGGTTTCAACCGCCCAGTATTCCTAAAGAAGATCGCGTAATTTTTACCTCCTTGTCTTCAACCCGCGGAGGCGGGTTTTGTTTGTATAGACGCGGTTTCAACCGCCCGGTATTCCGAGTTCAAAGGTATTCGGGCATCACGAATGTCTCAGTTTTGCAGCCAGCGGGCGGCATCTTTAGCGTGATAAGTCAAAATCAAATCGGTACCAGCACGCTTGAATCCTGTCAAGGTTTCCATCACCACTCTTTCTTCATCAATCCAACCGTTGAGGGCGGCGGCTTTCACCATCGCGTATTCTCCAGAAACGTTGTAAGCAGCAACTGGCAAATTAGTGGCTTCCTTGACGCGCCAGATAATGTCCATGTACGCTAAAGCTGGTTTAACCATTAGCATATCCGCACCTTCAGCAATGTCCAGAGCAATTTCTTTGAGAGCTTCGCGGCCATTTCCTGGATCCATTTGATAGGTGCGCCGATCGCCAAATTGCGGAGCCGAATCCGCCGCATCCCGGAACGGGCCATAATAAGCTGAGGCATATTTTGCCGCGTAGGACATGATGGGAAGATCTTCAAATCCAGCCGAGTCCAATCCTTCGCGAATTGCTCCCACAAAACCATCCATCATTCCCGAAGGTGCAATAATATCTGCACCAGCTTGAGCTTGAGCAACGGCTGTTTTTTTCAGCAATTCTAGCGTCGGATCGTTCAAAACTCGGCCGCTTAAATCTCCGACTTCCAAATAGCCACAGTGACCGTGACTCGTATATTCGCACAGACAAGTATCGACCATAACAATTAAATCTGGTACGGCTGCTTTAACTGCTGCCGTCGCTTTTTGGACGATGCCACAATCGTGCCAAGCACCTGTCGCGTCTGTATCTTTGTCTGCGGGAATGCCGAATAAAATAATCGCGGGAATACCGAGATCGTAAACTTCTTTTGCTTCTTCTACGATTTTGTCTACCGATAGCTGGTAAACTCCGGGCATCGATCTGACTTCTTTGGCAAAAGCTTCCCCTGGTACGGCAAATAGGGGGTAAATTAAGTCGCTGGTTGTCAAGATATTTTCGCGTACCATCCGGCGGAGTTGGGGATGGTTGCGGAGGCGGCGGGGGCGGTGAGTTGGAAACATAATGTTTTTTTACGGTAGATTAAAGTCCGGATTTCTGGAATTAGCGACATTTGTTTAAAAGTCTAAAGCTTATTGTTGGTCGATCGCTCTCAAGCTACGTAAAGTTCTGTAAAACTCGTGATGTCCGTGGTTCGCAGTTAGGACTTGAGGCCAATGGCATTAAAAATCATCGCATCAAAAGCTGTAAGGTAACAGCTAAATCTATCGTGGCCTGACAAAGCCAAATATCTCTCTGGGCCAGAACTCGGGCGCCATCTTCTGGTATGGGGGCGTACAGGAAATTTAACGCCAAACTCGTCTTAAATTCAACACAAATCCCGGCAATACGTCTTCACCCGATAACTCGGTTGGATTGGCCAATATTTCTACTTCTGTAACCAGCCCAATCTCGCACCATTGTCAATATATTCTCGCATCTTTGTTTGGAGGGTGGAGAGACTGTCAGATGCCGATCGCAATTCTACTACAAAGTCGGGACATAGGGGAACGAAGCCTTTTCGTTCTTTTGCAGTTAGTGCTTCCCAGCGAGCTCGACTCACCCAAGAAGCATCGGGAGAACGGGTTGCACCGTTAGGAAGGATGAATCCTCCCGAAGAGTCAAAGCCTTCTCCTAAATCTTCGTGTGTTTCGCACCAGTTGCCGAGTTGCCCGCTGATGCTGAGGTTGCGGCTACTGGATTCGCCTCCTGTGGGTGGATTCACTATTAATTCTCCTTGTGCGGTTCTTTCTAATCTCAAGTCGGGATTTGCGAATACTAAGGCCTCGAATTGGTCGCCGGTGACGGTTAGGGCGATCGAATTCGGCACTTCTAGAGATATGGTTTCTAGTTGAGTAAATGTTTGTACCATAGCAACTTCTCCGTAAATTTAACCCCAAACTCGCCTTAAATTCAACACAAATCCTGGCAATACATCCTCTCCCGACAACTCGGTTGGATTAATTAATATTTCTACTTCTGCTTGTTGTCGGTTAACCAGCCCAATCTCGCACCATTGTCAATATATTCTCGCATCTTTGTTTGGAGGGTGGAGAGACTGTCAGATGCCGATCGCAATTCTACTACAAAGTCCGGACATAGGGGAACGAAGCCTTTTCGCTGTTTGGGTGTCAAGGCTTCGAGGCGTTCTCGACTCACCCAGGAAGCGTCGGGAGAACGGTTAGCACCGTTAGGAAGGATGAATCCTCCCGAAGAGTCAAAACCCGATCCTAAATCCTCGTTGTCATCGCACCAGCGAGCAAGTTGCCCGGTAATGTTGAAATTCCTTTCGCTGGATTCTCCGCCGGTGGGTGGATTCACTATTAATTCTCCTTCTGTGGTTCTTTCTAATCTTAAGTCGGGATTTGCCAATGCTAGGGCCTCGAATTGCTCGCAACTTACAAGCAGGGCGATCGAATTCGGCACTTCTAGAGATATGGTTTCTGGTTGAGTAAATGTTTGTACCATATTCAATTGCAGCCTTTTTTGGGTAAAAATTGGTAACAAAAAAACTATTGTGTAGGGTGCGTCGCTATGAGCTTTTCAAGCTGATGTGCAAATTATCAATAGCGACGCACCCTACGGTTTCCATAGGTTTGTAGTGAGGACTTCAGTCCGCATCAAAGAGAGGACTGAAGTCCTAACTACGAACCATTTTTTACAACTGACCAAAACCTTTTTTAGGCTTGTTTTTTTTCTTTTTCTTCTGGCCGCCCATTCCCTGCATTCCCTGCATTCCTGGCATTCCCGGCATTCCCGGCAATCCTCCCATTCCTGTAAAGTTACCTTGACTCATTTGCTGCATCATGGTACGCATTTTCTGGAAGTCGCTAACGAGTTTTGTTACGTCGTTTTCTGCGTAGCCTGCGCCTTTTCCGATGCGACGGCGGCGGGATGGAGAACTTGCTAAAAGTTCGGGGTTGCGACGTTCTTCAGTTGTCATCGAATTAATCATGGCTTCGGTGCGTTTTAATTGCACTTCTCCCTGCCGCATTTGTTCGTCGGAGAGTTTGTTCATCCCGGGAATCATTTTCATGATGCCGCCGAGGGAACCCATGTTTTTGAGCAATCTAGTTTGTTTGAGAAAGTCGGTAAAGTCGAACTTTGCCGTGAGCATTTTCTCTTGCATTTTCTCGGCATCGGCGATGTCGAATTCTTCTTGCGCTTTTTCGACTAGCGTCAAGACATCGCCCATGCCGAGGATTCTCGATGCCATGCGATCGGGATAAAATGGTTGCAATGCTTCCACTTTTTCACCAACGCCGACAAATTTAATTGGCGCGCCGGATATTTGCCGCACTGATAGCGCTGCACCGCCGCGACTGTCGCCGTCTAATTTGGTTAAGATGGCGCCGGTAATGCCGATTTGGTCGTGAAAAGTGCGGGTTAAATTCGCTGCTTCTTGGCCGGTCATGGCATCAACAACTAACAGCGTTTCGTGGGGTTGTACTGTTTGTTTGATGCGAAGCAATTCGGCCATCATGTCTTGGTCGATTTGCAGGCGGCCTGCTGTATCGACGATGATTGTATCGACGCCTAGTTGTTTGCCATGTTCGATGCCTTGGCGGGCAATTTCTACGGGGTCAGTATCGGTGCCTAGTTCAAATACTGGTACGTCGATTTGTTTGCCGAGAGTCAGCAATTGGTCGATCGCGGCTGGTCGATAAATGTCAGTTGCGACTAGCAGTGCGGTACGATTTTGCTTGCGGAGGTGCAGCGCTAGTTTGGCGGTAGCTGTGGTTTTCCCGGTTCCTTGCAAACCGGCCATCAGGATGACTGTGGGCCCGGATTCGGCGGTGGCGAGGGGTACGTTGGTTTCCCCCATGACGCGGACGAGTTCGTCGTGGACGATTTTGATGAATTGTTGGTCGGGACGGACGCCTGAAACGACTTCTGCGCCTTGTGCTTTGGCTGTTACCTCTCCGACGAAGTTTTTGACGACTTGGAGGTTGACATCGGCTTCCAGGAGGGCGCGGCGGACTTCTTTGATGGCGTCTTGGATGTTGCTCTCGGAGATTTTATTTTGTCCGCGCAGTTTTTTCCAGGTGGATTCGAGTCGATCGGCAAGGGCTTCAAACATAGGGCATTGTTGGCTAGTCAGTCTTTTTCATTTTAGGGCTAAATGGGGCTTTTTGGATTAATGTTTTGCTAAAAGTTAGATTTTTTATTTTTTAACCGCTGATGAACGCGGATTAACGCTGAAACTACTTCAAATTCATGTAGTAGGGTACGTTTGTCCAAACCCTACTTTCTGGAATATGATTAAAGTATTTTCGTCGCCTAGCCACAATTTTAATGTCTGTTTATGCCCAAAAAGATTCGAGAACTCAAAAGCCTGCTGCTAAAAGCTGGGTTTACTTATCGTTCGGCAAAAGGCAGCCATACAAGATGGGTTCATCCTTTACTACCTACTGAACCAATTACCATTGCTGGCAATGATGGCGATGATGCGAAACTGTATTTAGAGAGAGAAGTTAATCGAAAACTTGGAATATTGAAAGCAATTGAAGAAGAGGAACCTGAATCATGAAATTACCTTATATAATTGTTATTCAATGGTCGGATGAAGATAACTGCTATCTAGTTCACTTACCTGATTTTCCATCTCAGCAGTTCCACACTCATGGAGATACCTACGAAGCCGCTTTGCAGAATGCAGTAGAGGTATTAGAGCTTTTAGTTGAAGAATATCAGGTAGATGGTAAATCTCTCCCAGAACCTAAAACTTTAGTAGAAAATTTGCTGTTTGCTTGAATATAGATTTGAAGAGATCGCCATTCCCCAAAAATAGGCGATCGCTCTTTTATGTAGAAGGGCGATCGTTGTTATTGATTTTTTTATTTTTTAACCGCTGATGAACGCAGATTAACGCTGATGTGTTTGGATGTTTTACAGTTATAACCTCGCTATCAACTGTTTGCTGTCAACTGTCAACTATCAACTGCCTGCCCTGAGCGTAGCCGAATGGTCAACTGTCAACTGTCAACTGTCAACTGTCAACTGTTTAAGTATTCTGCGATCGCCCGTTGGAGCGTGAACAGGGTGCGATCGCCCTTTTGGACTTTTTCGATTAACAACCGCCGTCTCAAGGATTCAACGGCTTTTAGGAATTCTGAAGGAGATAATTCGAGCAGGGCTGGCTTTTTGGAGATTTCGACTGGTTTGTTTTGATTTGCCAACCAGGACATGACTTGTTTTTCGGTGTCAGACAAGCGCTGAAAATGTTGGTGCAATAAATATTCTAAGTCTCCTAAAACTAGGCTATCATAGGATAAGAAATCAGAAATATTGCCGTTAAATAAGTCTTGAATTGTAGCAGCTACTGTATTTAACCACAAGGGATTGCCTTGGTAAAGGTCGATCAATTCTGACCATTTTTCTGATTGAAGTAAACCTTTTTCTATAAATATTTCTCGCGTGGCTTCGCCTAAACCGTTGAGTTGCAATGTTTGACAATTTTTCTGCTGGTTTTCTAAGGCTGCAATTTCTCGGGGTTTTTCCCAACTAATCAAGATTAAGCAACTGTTGTGGCATGATTCTACGATCTGTTTGAAGAAAGTGCCGTAGTTTTCATATCCTGGTTGGTAGTTTCCTGCTAGTTGTTGGCTGCTGAAGATTGTTTGCACATCATCGAGGATGATGAGACAGCGGTGCGATCGTAAATATTGTAGGGGCAATCCCCCCGTGGTTGCCCTTTCTTTCTGAGGCAATCCCCCCGTGGTTGCCCCTTCTTCGGGCACGGAGAGGGCGGGCACGGGGGCACCGCCCCTACAGGATTGAATTATGTCGGTTTGGAGTGTTTGGAGGGGTGGCGCGTTGTGGAGGCTTCGCCAGATGATGCAATCGAATTCGTGTTGAATTTGTGGGATTAGTTGGAGTGTCAGGGCGGTTTTGCCAATACCGGATAAGCCGAGGATGGTGATGAGGCGGGTGCGGCTTAAAATCCAGTTTTCGAGGGTTGTGAGTTCGGATTTGCGATCGAAAAATGTCGAGATTTCCGGTGCGTCGCCTAAGTCGATGCGGGGATGTTTGGCTGTTGGCTCTGGGTTTTGGGGTGTTTTGGGCGATCGCACTTTTTCAGAACAAATATTAACGTTATGATTAACTGTTATATTCTCGGCTGTTACATTTTCAACAATAGCTAATTGATAATTATAAAAATTTGCCTTTTCTAATACAGCCCTAAAATTGTTTTTAGTAATATTTTTTTTCAACCCTTTAGAAAGTGTTTTCCAAAGGTTCGATCCGACATTTCTAACATGACTTGGACTTGAGTAAAGTTCTTGAGCAATTTGCGTGTAAGTTGCGTCTTCTAATGTCCCCCGCAGAATAGCATCTTGCACATAATCTAAATGCTTTCCCGTCTTAGCAAAAATTAGCTGATCTGCCAGTGTTAAGACTTCTGCAATATCCATAGATTCGGGAAAAGCTGGAGTTTACGCTATTTATTATACCTGACATTTCGTACAATCGTGACATTTTTGATTTTGTCATCTATCTAAAGTCAGGATTTTTCCTACACAGCTCATCCTTTATATTAGTTCGTTAAGGTGTTAGCAGGATATTTTATATGAAGCGAGTTCGTTGGCTCAGCGGTTTGTTCTCGGCTGGGGTATTGTCTTTTAGTTTAGCGACTGTTGGGGCACAAGTGGCCCAGGCCCAGCGGCCTATTCCTTTGGCTGACCTGCCATGTGTTAAGCGATCTGGTTACTGGAAGAGTGACCAACGAGATATTTCTGTAGGCAGACAAATTTACACCACTGTTTTATATATTCAAAATGGTACTGCTATAACTTGTAGGCTTGCTGGTGGCCCCGCTTCTCTCCGACTGGAGTTTGCGATTCCTGACACCGAAAACTCCCCACCAGCACGAATAGATGTTTATGTAGACGGAAATCAAGTAGCTTCTCGCACTGGTGATGGAGGTCAAGTAAATACAATGCTAGTAGATATTAGCAATGGCAAAAGTCTAGCAGTAGAAGTATTTTGTGCTAGAGCCACAAATTGTCAGAGTTTTACTCCCTACTACTTTATGAAAGCTCAAATTGAGCCGGGGGCAAGCTCTCCAGGGAGAAGATAAATTATGAGTATTAGCCGCCGTCAATTTAATCGTATCATCATCTGGGGTGGCGCTTCTTTTGCTGCTTCCGCCACATCCGGCATCTTTTTCCCCAAACCCGCCGAAGCTTATTCCCTAGAATTTCCGATTAGTGCTTTATCAGCCGATCGCGTTTTCAACGGTATTCAAAAATATTGTGGAGCACAACCCATCCCCGGCGTTCTATCACCGATCGTACAAGGCAATAGTAATGTTAGCAGTAAAATAGAACCAGCGGCCGCCAACGCTATTCGCACCGCAGATAAAGAATTTGTAAACCGCAATTTTACCAGCAAAAGAACCGAATTAGCCGTAACTGGCAGCGGTTCTAATTTTGCATCAGATACCAGTCGGCTGTGGGGGCGGCAAAGACAGGATAAAGTCGGCCCGAATGTTGGTTTTGGCTTCGTACAAAAATGGGAAGATCAATATAGCGATGCCAAAATTTCTGGGCCGACAATGTGCGCTATTCATAACGCTCAAAGAGTCTTAGCCGATCAAAGATTAACACCTCCAGAAATCGCCGCTTCTGTCTTGCCAACTCGATCGCGATTGGATGATTGGGGCTCTTGGGGAGGGGATGCCGATGCGTCTGCTGGGAGAAATCCTGGTGCTGTTTTTGCTCAATACGATACAGCCGCCGGTACGGTGACATCTCGCTATGATTTAGTTGAACCGGGGCCGAAAGGTTTTGGGCGGGTTGAGTATACTATTGAAGCGGAAAATCAGCCTCGGCGGGTGATTTTGGTGACGGTGAGGTTTTAGGGGAAAAGGTAATACTAGATCCGGGTTAAATATCCCCTATCGCTGTCTAGTATAATAAAATAATCCCGATCGCACACAACCGAATGGAATCTCTACCCAATAACTGGGCGGACATTCAGCCTGACATCGTATATCAAACGCTGGCTGATATGCTAGTATCTTTTAGCAAAAAGCAAATCCGCCTCGGCCAAAGATACGATGGAACCAATAAACATCTCAAAGCTATTCAAAATGGTAGAGTACCGCCCGATGGTAATATGGGTCTTGTTCCTTCGGAACAAGAAGGATACGATCTCAAATCTAAGGTGTTAGGATCGGGTGGAGATTATCGCTATCATGGAAAGTTTATTGAAGGAGTTTTACACTTTCCTGGTGTCAAAACAAGTCATTAACGGAGAATTAAGCTGATGAGTGCAGTAACTTTGACCGATCGCCAAATTTGGGATGAACTTGCTAAACTCTTAGCACCTATTAATATAGATCGCATCGCCACCCAACATTTAGAAGCCTGCAATTACACAATAAGAGGTTACTGGGATAGCAATAACAAATTTTACGAAGAAATTGCTTTAATTCATCCAATCTGTGCGGATCTAATCGGTCGATCGATAGGCACAAATCTCACCAACAACCACCCGAATTCTGACTGGATTAAACTGAAAATTTTACTCAAAGCAGATCTATCTGCCAGCAAAAAGGACTTAGTTAACGATGAGGAAGATGATGAAATTGGCGAACTCACTCTAATTTTAGATACCAATCTCAAAGTTATTGATGAAAACTGGTCGATCGACCTAGAATCTCCTTTTGTTATTGCCAAAATTCAACCAAATTAGCAGCATTCTGCTTAAAGTACGATGATTAGATCGTAACGTTTATTGTCTTTGCAGTTGCCCAATCAAATCTAATGCTTTTTGAGCATCTGCATTCATTCCTTGAGCCCTAAATAAACGAGCCGCTTGCTGCAAATCGGCGATCGCCCCTTGTCTATCTCCCATTCTCACTAACGTAATTCCTCGGTTAGCAAAAGCCTTTGCATAACTGGGATTGAGTTGAATTGCTTGAGTATAATCAGCTAAGGCAGAGCGATCGTTATTGATGCGAAACAGCGCCAATCCTCTGTTAAAATAAGTGTTAGCGCGACCGGGATTGATTTGCAGCGCTTGATTGAAATCGTCGATCGCCCCTTTTTGATCGCCCAAGTCCGAAAGCGCCAATCCTCGGTTGTTGTAGGCGGCTGCAAAGTTTCGATCCAAGCGGATGACTTGAGTATAATCGGCGATCGCCCCCGGTTTATCTCCCAATGCCGACAACACCAGCCCCCGATTGTAGTAAGCATCGACATAACTGGCATTTAGGGCGATCGCTTTGCTATAATCAGCGATACTCTTGGGCATTTGTCTCAAATCAAAATAAGCCAGTGCTCGATAAAAATAAGCTTCTACATAATCCGATTGAGTTTGAATCGCTTGGTTAAAATCGGCAACAGCACCTGACAAATCTCCCTTGTCAAACCGAGTTAAACCGCGAACGTAATAAGTCTTAGCATCTTGCGGATTGTTCAGTTTCAGAGGTGCAGTAGCAGTTGGAGAGGTATTTATCAAAAGAGCCGATCGATTTAACCCAGCTTCCGACAGTTTAGCTATAAAAGTGTTGATAGGAATTGCAGCATTAAATCCTGTCTTATCAGTGAATTTATCTGTGATTTTTCCTTCGTTATCCGTTATAAAATCGAGGTCTCCTTGTCCGTGAATCCCAATTACACGGCCTTCTGTATCAAATACAGGCCCTCCACTCATGCCCCCTTTGGTAATAGCACTGTAGCGCAAAGTATAACCGCGTGGATGAGTCGGGCGACGACTGGTAACAAACCCCGATGAAAATTCAAAAAAGCGTTTATTTCCGTACTTTTCTTCTAAATGATTCCCTGGATATCCAAACACAAAAATTGGTGTAGCAACTGTCGCTTGTTCGGAATCGCCTAAAGTTACAACTGGATAAGATTCTGTACTTTTAAATGTTACTACTGCTAAATCTGGAGCATTCTGACCTTTCTCCAATAGTACACTACGTGTTACTTGATAATCTTTTTTGGTAGAAGTGCGAATCGTATAGTTATCCCTTATGTTAGCAACAACATGATTAGAGGTCAGCACAGTGTAAGTCGTGCCTTGTCTGGAAATAATAAATCCAGTCCCGCTACCAGTTGTTCCGTTAATTTGAACGCTGACAGATTCAGCGAATTTTGCAATTTCTTGGGGAGTTTTTGCGAAAACTGGTGCTGCTGCAAAGACGACTATTCCTGCTACTGTTGCCGTTCCTGCTAGGATGCTGGCGAGGGAATCAAACCGCGAATAATCCCTATTCATAGATGATTGCTGAAGACTAAGATTTTTTATACTCCGAATAGTATAGATGAAAATCTAATATTTTAAAACCAGAAAGCCTGGAGGGAATTTTTAGGCGATCGCGATTTTTATGACATTTCGTACATTTCGTAATTTTGCCATATTTTACTTGTGGATATTCTAGGTTAGCAGCCTCGCACTGCGTCCCGAAACACTTTCAAAGCTTCTTTTTCTTCCGACATTTGCAGACATTTCCCCAGCAATTCTAGATCCAAATCTGGCAACAGCATACTCCGAGAAACTAGCTCGTAACCCTCCGAGTTCAGTTGATAAATCGAAAACACTCCGTCTTCCCAAAACCAAACTTCCGCTACGTTAAATCTGCGGTAGTATTCCAGTTTGTTGATTGTTCCGCTAGTAAAAGTAACTTCGATCGCCAAATCGGGTGTTTCTCGCCTCCGCCGGTCTTCGCCAAAGTAGTAAGATAAATCTGGTTCCTTGCTGCTGCCTTTTGTTTCCCCTTGGAGTGTAGCGCTACCCGTCGGTCTAAAACTCATATCTTTTTCTAAAAAGAATTGACCTAGCAGCAATGCCAGCAGGCATTTAATGGTTTCGTGTTCCGGCGAAAGTGTCATAATTTCTACATATCCGTCGAGGTAAGACAAGCGAACACTGCGAGTGTACTCTAGCAAGGAATCGAGAGCTTTGAACTGCTCCCAAGTCATTGATAGCGGCAAAATCAACCGCTGTTCTGGGAGTGCAGTCAATGGGGGGTGAATTGTAGCGGTCATTTATACTTTCCCCGAGTTTGAGTTTCCTACTTCTAGATTAGCTTAAAAACTATCTAAATGGAGAACTGTTTTAATATCAATCTTGCCAAATCCGCGATATCTGTAGGGACACGGCAGTGCCGTTTCCCTACCCAAAACTAGGACACGGCAGTGCCGTTTCCCTACCTGGAACTAGGACACGGCAGTGCCGTTTCCCTACCTGGAATTATCAATAGCTAAGCCAAAAACTGAAATTGAGAACCGTTAACTGCCAGAGCAAACGGACTCGCCGGTTCAAATGCACCGATAAGTTCAAAGTTATTCGTGTTTAAAACTATCCCCACAATCTGTCCATTTATTGCGTTTTCAATCACCATGTCGTTGATAATTCCGTCATTGTCGTAAGCAATCAAATTGTCGTCAGTGAAGATGAGGTCTAATTCTGTTAAACCGTCAGTCAAACCAATGCGATCGCCCTCGTCAAAGTTAAAATCGGTAATGACATCGGCTCCATTGACTCCAGGCTGTTCGTTGCTTCTGAGGATAAATATGTCAGCACCAAGGCCTCCCGTGAGTACGTCAATTCCCCGATCGCCCGCCAAGAAATCGTTGCCGTCATTGCCCTCTAAATCGTCGTCTCCTTGCCCTCCCCGCAGGATATCGTTCCCGGCCCCCCCAAAGATTAGGTCGTTGCCGCTGTCGCCCCTAACTACGTCGTTGCCATCATTTCCATCCACACCATCGTTACCTTTCCCGCCGTAAATGATGTCATTTCCGCCGCCACCACCGATAATATCGTCCCCATTATTCCCTAATAGGCGCTCGTTGGAATCCGACGAACCTGCGATCGTATCGTTGCCGTCTAGTCCCCAAACTCCCCAGGGAAAAGACGACAAATTTCCATTCTCTACGTCAATGTCATCTGATGTAGCGAATCCCAAAAGACGCGGCCCGCCGCCAGAAAATACAGGAAATCCGGTGAAATCGCCGATGAGATTGTTAAGCGTTAAAGCCATAGATATGTCCTTTCAAAAGTGTTCCTACCTGTATTATATATTTTAATTATTCCATTGCCCAATAGCAACTTTATTGGTTTTGCTTTTAATAGTGCTGTCCCCGCTCGCGATTTGTAGAATACGCGAGCTCTTGAAGTGCTCGCACTATAAAAAAAAATGCTTTTTACAAAACTGAGATGCTCCCGTTTGATTGGCTAAATTAGTGGCTCGCAACCTGCTTGCCACTTGCCAATTACAAATTACCAATTCAATTATCAATGCCCAATTCCAATTACCGGGCCTGTTCTTCATTCAACCGAAAGCTGCCATATATCTCGCCTGTGAGTCAAATATAGCCTTTCTCAAAAAGATGAGGTATGGCTGACGGCTTCTATAACCACATAAAAGAGGGCCCAAGCCCAACAACGTACCTGATATTTCTGAGAACCGCTATAGCATTAGTCGCTGACACTATCCACTACGGCACACCACTTATAATGGGTGTTACCAGCCAGGTCGCAAACACGTTAATATCACTTATAACGTCAAGACTCAGAGCTTGTTTGTGAAGAAAAGTAAAAATTTAGGAACATATCGTCCGAGAAAATACTTAGTTTCGGATACATACACAGAAACTTTACAAACAGGCTCTAAGTTCTTGACAAATCCATAAATCGCCGATCGCTCACATTGTTTAACAAAATCTACTGCTTTCAGGTGTTTTCCTCATGCCTACTCCTAAATCATCTTCCTCTCAAAACAATAACAACTCCGTAAAATCACTGCCAACGGCAGATCCAGATATCATTGCGACAGAGCAAGACAGTGAGAATCTGCCCAACGAACCAGATGTGGAACAGCTACTCGAAGCTTTGACGGCTCAAGTACCGACTCAATCTGCTGAAATTGAACGCTTGAAAACTTGGAAACAAGATTTAGAGCGACTGTTTCAATTTCTGGGCGATCGCCGCGTTTTAATCGCAGTGATGGAACCGGGAACTTTTGCTCTGCGTTACGCTAACGCGGCATTTTGTCGCTTGGCGGGCTGGGAGGGAACGCCTTTGGTAACTCAATCTCATAACGGTTGGTTTA
The DNA here is from genome assembly GCF_020738665.1 of Microcoleus sp. PH2017_08_TRC_O_A. Lineage (NCBI taxonomy): Bacteria > Bacillati > Cyanobacteriota > Cyanophyceae > Oscillatoriales > Microcoleaceae > Microcoleus > Microcoleus sp. PH2017_08_TRC_O_A. The sequence goes on along the minus strand of NZ_JAEQCE010000004.1, from coordinate 128,608 downwards.
CAGAAACTGGGATCTGTTTGCTAGAACTGTTCGAGGATTGTGATGCAAAAATAGTAGAACAATTGTACCGCCGCCACCTTTTACACTGGGTATTTAAGCAATTTTATGAAATAAGCCTCGATGGTTTGCGGGTGCTAGATGAACCTGTCACGGTGAGCATTAAAAATTCGCAACAGGATGAATCTAGATTTATTGAATTTTGGCTGGGTTCGGAACAGTTGAAAATTACTCAGATTAATTCAAAAAAAGATGAATTTGCAGATCTTCCCTTAAATTTAATGCCTGTTGCAGAACGGGAAGCTTGGCTGATGCAGCCTAATCAATTGGGAAGTTTAGCCGATCGACTAAATTTAGATAATTACCGCATCGAAGGTTTGCTGCTGCTAGAAGGTTTTGATGTCACGGTACAGGAGCAAATTCGCCGCCTGACTCAGTTATTGATCGATCGCGATTCCATGCTGCGCCCTGACAAATTTGAGAGAATCGATCGCTATTTGCGATCGCTCTTTAATGCTGACGGCACTTTGCTTTTGCGCCCCGACGGCGAACAGGTACAGCTATTAGTTGCTAAAGACGGCCATCATTTGCAGCCGGTTGCTTATTCAATGGAGTCCCTAGAAACTTCTCACTTTTTCAAGGCTACCGCAGCAAATCAAGTTTGGAACGTCCCAGACTTGCGCCGGGAGTGCCGCACCGAGTGCGAGCGAACTTTGCGGAAAATGGGCGCTCAATCGATGCTGCTGGTGCCCCTGGTAGTCAAATCAGTCACCCGCGAGGGCTGCGGGCTGCGGATTTTGGGCGTTGTGGGGCTGTTGTGCGATCGCCCCAACCACTTCAACAACATTGACGCCCAACACGCCCAAGAACTCATTCCCGCCTTCATTGCAGCCCTGCGGCAAGCCATCCAGCAGCGGTTTACCCACATTCACAACATTCATCCCGCAGTCGAGTGGCGCTTCGCCCAAGAAGCAGAAAGGCGCAGTTGGGGACTGCCCCAAGAGACGATCGTATTTGCAGACGTTCATCCCCTCTACGGAATTTCCGACATCCGCGGTTCCAGCGACGAAAGAAACCGAGCCATTCAAACAGATTTGCTCGAACAATTCCGCTTGGGTTTAGCCATAGCCGATGCCGTTTGTAAAACACAAACTACCCACCTCGGCGAGCAACTGCGGCTCGACTTGCTCGACTACATCGAGCATTTAAAAGAAAAAGTCACAGTCGATATGGAGGTGCGAGCAGCCGAATATTTAAACGAGCGTTTAGAAGTGTATTTTGACTACTTTGTGCAGTGTAGCCCCACGGTTCAGGCAGCAGTTGAAGCTTACCAAGCCGCCTGCGATAACGAACACAACTGCGTTTATGGCGATCGTAACCGCTACGATCAAATGTTAAACCTAATCAGCACCAAACTCCAAGAAACCTGGACTCGCTGGCAAGAAAAAATGCAGCAAATCCTCCCCCACTACTGCGACATCGAATGCACCGACGGCATGGATCACATGATATATGTCGGAAAGGCGATCGATCCCAAATTCAGCCAATTTCATTTGCACAGTTTGCGGTACGAACAACTGCGAGCAATTTGCGACTGCGGTCGCACAGTTTTTCGCCTGCAAGCCGAGTCTCAAATTAACATGGAACTAGCCCATTTAGTCTTAGTACAAAATACCACCATCGACATTTTTCATAATGAAAATACCGAAAAAATGTTTGATGTCAAAGGCACCCGCGACATCCGCTACGAACTCGTCAAAAAGCGCATCGAAAAAGCCGTTGACAAAGACGCACAAGAGCGAATTACCCAATCAGGAATGCTAACCGTAGTTTATTCAACCGAAGACGAATGGGAAGAGTACCAACAATACCTGCGCTACTTGTCTCGCGAAGGTTGGGTAGAAGCAAAAGTGCAGACAGGGATGGTAGAATCACTGCAAGGAGTCAGCGGTTTAAAATTTGCCCGCGTCCGTATTTTACCGGAACCCGAATCAATTGTTCATATCAGTGAAGTTACGGTCGTACAAGATTGAAAATCGCTAATTTAAACAGCAATTACTACGAGTAAGGTGCGCTGCGGCGCACCCTACAAAATGTCTATTGATGAGTGCAAGCCTGACCCAGCAAGGTTTTCATCAAGCTTTTGTACGTTGCTTGTGATTTGTAGCGTCAAAAAGTGCGATCGGCATCACATAAATTTTCCCTAAATTAGCGCTAGTCTAGGCTAAATTAGATGCCATAAATTTTTAAAATAAACCTATGCAAATTTTTTCAGAATACCAAATACATTCTACTCTGCACGAAGGTGCCGAAACAATTATTTATCGCGGACAGAGAGCGAGCGACGAGTCCGCAACAATTCTTAAAGTTCTCAAAGCCGAATATCCCACACTCGAAGCCATTACCCGCCTCAAACACGAATATCAAATCCGCCAAAATTTAGATAGCAAACAAATCGTCAAAGCCATCAGTCTCAAAACCTTTAACCACCGATTAGGCATAGTTTTAGAGGACTTTGGCGGCGAGTCTCTCGGACAACTACTCGAAAAAGCAAGGCTGAGTTTGCTAGCAACTTTAAACATCGCCATCCAAATCGTCAAAGCCTTAGAATACCTGCACCAAAATCAGATTATTCACAAAGACATCAAACCCAGCAACATCATTATCAACTCCCAAACAAAACAAGTTAAACTCACCGACTTCGGGATTGCGACAAAACTAAACAAAGAAAACCCACAATTTAACAATCCCAACTCCGTCGAAGGCACATTAGCTTATATGTCTCCCGAACAAACCGGGAGAATGAACCGCACCCTCGACTACCGCACCGACTTTTATTCACTCGGAATTACCTTGTATGAAATGCTGACAGGTGAACTGCCATTTCCGAGTAAAGACCCTTTAGAAATAGTTTACAGCCACATCGCAACTCAAGCAATTTCGGCCGCTCAAATCAATTCGGAAATTCCCACATCAATCTCAGGAATAGTGATGAAATTGATGTCAAAAAATGCCGAAGATAGATATCAAAGTGCAGCCGGATTATTGGCAGACTTAGAAAATTGTTTGCATCAGTTAGAAGCAACAGGAGAAATAATCGATTTTATCCCCGGACGCTTAGATATTCTCAGCCAATTGTTGATACCCCAAAAATTATACGGTAGAGAAAACCAAGTCAACGAACTATTAGCAGCCTTTGAACGTGTAGGGGCGGGTTCGCCCGAATCTTTGCCACCCAACCAAAATACAGAAAAACCCGCCCCCCCCAACGCCGAAACCCTTTCGCCCCAATCTTTACCACCCAACCAAAATACAGAAAAACCCGCCCGTTCCCAAAGCGAACTAATGCTAGTATCCGGTTATTCTGGCATCGGCAAATCAGCAGTCGTCAACGAAGTTAGCAAACCAATAACTCGCTCAAAAGGTTACTTCATCAGCGGCAAATTCGACCAATTCAAACGTAACATTCCCTACGCATCATTAATTCAAGCATTCAACTCGCTGCTGCGCCAATTGCTCACAGAAAGCACTGCTGCTATAGAAACATGGCGCACTAAAATTTTAACAGCTTTGGAAACTAACGGCAAAGTAATTTCCGATGTAATTCCGGAAGTTGAATTGATTATCGGTAAACAGCCAGAAGTAGCAGAACTCTCCCCTGTAGAATCGCAGAATCGCTTCAATCGCGTATTCAAAGAATTTATTCGCGTCTTCGCCCAAAAAGAACACCCGCTAGTTATCTTTTTAGACGATTTGCAGTGGTCAGATTCAGCTACATTAAAGTTAATGCAAACACTGATAACTGACCCCGACCAGCAATATTTGTTGCTAATCGGTGCTTATCGAGACAATGAAGTTAGTCCGACTCACCCGTTAATTCAGACAGTAGAAGAGATTGAAAAAACGGGTACGGTTGTCAACAATATTGTATTGCAACCGCTAGAGTTAGAAAATGTAACGGAATTAGTCTTTGAAACCCTTAGCAATTTCACAGAAAAAACCAACGATTTAGCCGAATTAATCTGCAATAAAACGGGAGGAAATCCTTTTTTTTTAACGCAACTGTTACAAGCACTTTATCAAGAAAACTTTTTAAAATTCGAGTTCGATTATCTAGCAGGTAAAGGAGGCTGGGATTGGAGTATTGATGAAATTCAAGCGATTGGAATCACCGATAAAAGTGTCGTAGAACTCGTAGCTTCTCGCATTGAAAAGTTGCCCGCAGCCACGCAAGAAGTGTTAAAATTAGCAGCTTGCGTGGGCGATAAATTTGCTCTAGATGTACTGTCACTTGTCAGCGAAGAGTCAGTGAATGTTACAGCTACTGAACTTTATTCAGCTTTGCAAGCAGGGTTGATTCTGCCGTTGAGCGATGCTTATCGCATTCCTTTGGTTTTCGATCGCGCTGAATCGATCGACCTCAAATTAGATACTTCGCGGGTTAGTTACAAATTTTTGCACGATCGCGTCCAGCAAGCCGCCTATTCTCTCATTCCCGAAAATCAAAAGCAATCCACCCATTTAAAAATTGGCGAATTACTGTTACAGAATACTCCACCCGAAAAGCTAGAAGAAAACATCTTTGATATTGTCAATCAGTTGAATGTGGGAATTGACACAATTAGCCAGCCAGCAGAAAAGACGCAGTTAGCCGAATTAAATTTAACTGCGGGACGCAAAGCAAAATCAGCGAATGCTTATGAAGCTGCTGTGAGGTATTTGCGGGTGGCGATGGGATTATTGCCAGAGGATAGTTGGGACAGTCAGTATCAATTAACGTTAGCAATTTATGAATCAACAGCGGGAGCTGAATACTTAAATACGAACTATTCAATCTCAAAAGAATTAGTTGATGTTATTCTAAGTCGGGCTAAAACTTTACTGGACAAACTCAATGTTTATGAGCTGCAAATTCAGTCTTATACTGTTCAAAATAGAGTTAGTGAAGCAGTAAATACAGGGCTGGAAGTCCTAAAATTGTTAGGGATTTATTTTCCTCAAAATCCCAAATTATTGAATATCTTGGTGGAATTGATTAATACAAAACTGAGATTGGGGTTGAAAGGAATTGAGGATTTAGCTAATTTGCCAGAAATGACAGATTCTAAAAAACAAGCAACCATGCGAATTTTATCAGGGATTCTGGGTACCGCGATGGCGGTCAAGCCCAGACTATTACCATTGTTAGTATTTATGATGGTTAAGCTGTCCATTAAATATGGAAATTCGCCTTATGCTAGTGTCGCTTACGTTTTTTATGGTGCAATTTTGTGTGGAATAGGAGACATTAGTTTAGGATACCAATTTGGTCAATTGGCAATTAGGCTTTTAGATAGATTTCCATCTGATTCTATCAAAAGTAGAGTTTATCTAATACTTACTTGTTCAATTCAACACCGTAAAGTAGATATCAAGTTAGCCTTGAGTTATATGATGGAAGGGTTTAAGGCTGCAATCGAAACTGGAGATTTACCGTATGTTGGTTATTCTGTCAATGGATATTGTACTTATAAACTGTGGATGGGAGAGCCTCTCGAACTGGTTGAAGAGGAAATAAGTAAGTATCTAAAATTAATGCAGAAACTTAAACAAGAAGGCTCTTCACAATGTATTAGTATATTGAGATATACAGCCATAATTTTGCGTGGTCAATCTGTAGAATCATGTAACTTGGTAGATAAGAAGTTTAATGAAGACCAAATTGTTACGGCTGCAATTGAAACTAAAAACTTTTTTTTAGTTTGTTTTATTTGTAATGCCAAATCTATGATTAATTTCTTCTTCGGCAATTATGCACAAGCTTCAGAAAATTCAAGGTTATTTGAGAAATATGAAGAATCAGTTTCTGGATTTTATCTAGTTTCCTTGAATAATTTTTACTACTCTCTCAGTCTCCTAGCTTTGTATTCCCAATCTGACAAAGAGGGGCAAAAGCAATATTTAAATAAATTGGTACAAAACCAAAATAAAATGAAAAAATGGGCTGTTGATGCTCCAATGAATTATCAACACAAATATGACTTGGTAGCAGCGGAGAAAGCGCGGGTATTGGGGTATGATACGCAAGCAATGGATTTGTACGATCGCGCAATTGCTGGAGCTGCCAAAAATGGTTATATTCAAGAGGAAGCATTAGCCTATGAATTAGCCGGAGAATTCTATCAATTTCTGGGAAAACAGATAATTTCTCAAGCATATCTGACTAAGGCTTATTACGGCTATATCCGCTGGGGAGCTCTAGCGAAAGTTAAACACTTGGAATCAAGACATCCTTTCTTAGTAGCACAAACGCGCGCAACAGAAACTCGACCCATCGATGTCACGCGCACTAATACTGGAAGCACTACCAGCAACAGTTTAGGCGATTTTTTAGACGTGGCTACTTTTATTAAGTCTTCGCAAGCCATTAACAGTGAAATTGTCCTGGACAACTTGCTGACAAAATTAATCACAATCATTTTAGAAAATGCGGCGGCTCAAAAAGTTGCGCTGCTGCTGCTAAAAGATAATAAACTCTACATCGAAGCTGTAGGAAATTCTACTGATACCCAGGCTACAGTTTTACGATCTATACCATTTGAAAATAGTCAAGATTTGCCTGTTTCTGCTATAAACTATGTTTTTCGCACTCAAAAGCCTCTGGTATTGGATGATGCGACTGTTACTGCACCTTTTAATGCGGATGCGTACATTCGAGAATTTGAAATTAAATCAATCCTGTGTTTGCCCGTTATTTATCAATCCCAGTTGCAAGGGATTATTTATCTGGAAAATAAGTTAGCGGCAGCAGCTTTTACCGCAGACAGGGTGGAAGTTTTAAAGGTTTTAGTTAGTCAAGTCGCTATTGCGATCGAGAATGCTCGTTTGTACGCGCGCGAGCAAGAAAAATCCCAACAGTTAGAAAAGTCTTTTGCGGAACTGCAACAAGCGCAATTGCAATTAATTCAAGGTGAAAAAATGTCTTCTTTGGGCAATTTAGTTGCTGGTGTCGCTCACGAAATTAACAATCCAGTCGGTTTTATTTCGGGGAATATTACCGAAGCTACTGCGGCTGTGGGCGATTTAATTAGCCACTTGCGACTGTATCAGGAAGAAGTTCTCGATCCTAGCTCAAAAATTGCACAGGATGCTGAGGATATTGATTTGGAGTATCTTATAGAAGATTTGCCGAAAATGTTGGGGTCGATGAAAGTTGGGTGCGATCGCATTCGCAATATTAGCACATCTCTCCGCACGTTCTCCCGTGGGGACACCCGCCAAAAAGTGTCGGCGGATATCCATGAAGGAATTGACAGCACTTTAATGATTTTACAGCATCGCTTGAAAGCTAATCCAGGCCGCCCGCTGATTCAAGTGGTTAAGGAGTATGGAAATATTCCGAAAGTTAAGTGTTATTTGGGACAGTTGAATCAGGTGTTTATGAATTTGTTGGCAAATGCGATCGACTGTTTTGACGAATTCAATCGGGGTCGCAGTTATGCTTCTGTTGAGGCTGTACCTAATACGATCGCCATTATCACCCATGTCTCGCCGGATAACAACAGCGTGGTGATTCGCATCAAAGATAACGGGGGAGGGATGTCGCCGGATGTGAGGGCGAAAATATTTGACCATTTGTTTACTACGAAGGGAGTCGGGAAGGGTACGGGTTTGGGGCTGTCTATCAGCCGCCAAATTGTGGAGGAAACCCACGGTGGTAAGCTGACTTGCGAATCTGTGTTGGGCGCAGGTACGGAATTTGCGATCGAAGTGCCGATCGACTGATTGTCGGTGCGATCGCCCTCACTCTTTTAAGATACAAGGTCAAGACAGTATCTACAAGCCCTGAATTATGTGATAATTTATGGCATTTTTTGAACAGCACAAATCTGCGATCGCCCTTTCTTCAGGATAATTGGCAATATAATCGCTCAGCCATAAATTATTTATTTACAGATTTGGCTAAATTTTATCGCCTCTTCAGGATAGGAAGCAAAGTAATCTTCCAACCACAAGCAACCTTGACTAATAGAACGATCTAAATCAAGTTCTAAGTTCCACAACTTGATAGTATTGTCAAGCCCAGCAGAAGCCAGTGTTTTACCATCGAGACTAAACATAACGCTATTAACGCTACCGAGATGCCCTTCTAACGTGGAAATTTCCATACCATTTTCTATATTCCACAGCCTCACAGTACCCTCCTCACTAGATGAAGCTAAAATCTTGCCATCAGGACTGAAACTGATATTAGTTACACCCGATAAATGTCCTTTGAGAGTGAACAATAAGCTGCCATTTTCGGCATTCCATAGTTTGACGATACTGTCCGAACCAGCAGAAGCTAAAATTTTACCATTGGGACTAAAACTAATGGTATTTGCCCAACCACTATGGGCTGGAAAAGCCTGCATCAAAGTAGCTGTTTTTAAATTTAATAGCATTATATCACCGTCAGAACAAGCCACAGCTAGAGCTTTTCCATCTGGACTAAAACTTAAATCGGTGACAATACTGCGAGGTTGTTTAAAAGTTTGCAGCAAACTACCATCTGCTATATTCCAAAGTTTTATCGTACTATCAGAACTACCAGAAACAACGGTATTCCCATCTGGACTAAAGCGAACTCTCCTTACCCAAGCACGATGGCCGTTGAGAGTTTTTAGCAATCTACCATCTTGCACATTCCACAACTTTACTGTTTTGTCATCACCGCCGGAAGCTAACATATTACCATTGGGACTAAAACTAACACTTAACACCCGACCTTGATGACCGTTAAGAGTTTTGAGTAAAGTACCATTTTTGCTATTCCACAGCTTTATTTTAAAATCGTCGCTACCGGAAGCCAACGTATTACCATCGGGACTAAAACTTACAGCTTGAACATTAGTGCTATTTCCTTTAATAGTTTGCGGTTCCCTAACCTCTAAATTCCACAGCTTGATTGCACTATCAAAACTTCCAGAAACCAGAGTTTTGCCATCTGGACTAAAACCGATACTCTCAATTCTCCCGCGATGTCCTTTGAGAAGTTGCGGTTCAATTCTATTGTCGTTTATATCGTCTAAATTCCACAACTTTACGGTACTATCGGAACTAATAGTAGCTAGAGTTTTGCCATCAGGACTAAAAATCGCACTCCAGACAGCCCTGCGATGAGTTGGGAGGTTTTGTAGCAAAGTTCCATCGGATACATTCCACAGTTTGACTAGGCCTTCTTGATCGGTAGAAGCTAAGGTTTTACCATCGGGACTAAAACTGACACTTCTGGTATTACTTTTATGATCTTTCAGAGTATTTATGATAGTTCCATCGCCAATATTCCACAGCCTCACGGTTGTATCGAAACTTGCAGAAGCGAGAGTTTTACCATCGGGACTAAAACTAATATGAGTAACGATATTGGTATGTCCTTTCAGAGTTTTTAATAATGTAGCGTCGGCTGTTTTCCACAAATTAATAAAACCAGCGGAACTACAGGAAGCAAGAATTTGACCATCAGGACTAAAACTAACAGTTCTTACCCAGCTATGATGAGCCTTAATAGTTTTAATTAAAGTGCTGCGCGTTACATCCCACAACTTTACCGTACCATCTTCACTGCCAGAAGCCAAAATCTTGCCATTAGGATGAAAACTCACACTCGTAACTCTACCAGTATGTCCTGTCAGGGTTGATATCAATGTCGCTGGTTTGGCATTCCACAGTTTTACCGTACCATCCTCGCTAGCAGAAGCAAAAATTTTGCTATCGGGACTGAAAGTTACGCTTCTGATAGCGCCACGATGACCGATCGCGCGATCGCGTTCTCTGACATGATATATTGCTTGTTGCAGGGTTCTCATTACCTGCATCTGTGTATCTTTGGTAGCTGATGGTTCTAATTTTTTCATCTTTTGTGCTGCTTGTAATGCTGTCAGCAGTGCTGCAAAAGGATCGGAAACTAAAGCTACTTTAGAGAATGAAGTTTGTAGCACTACTTGTTGTTCTGCTAGTTCCTGTTGGGCTTTTTTTACTTGTAATTGGATCGAGATTGCTGTGATGATAGAAACTGCCAGAACTATAGAACCGATAGCCATAATCCGGGTAGCCCTCCGCTGGGCTTGAGTTAATTTTACTTTTGCTTGTTGTTGAGCTGAAACTAAAGTATCATTCGCCTTTGCTAATATCTGACCTTCTTCTTCTTGAATGGCTAAAGCTAATTTAAATTCTCGTTTTTCCAAATCTTGAGATGTTGCTAAAAAGCGGTAATCGAGATAGCTCAAATTTTTATCGATCGACCATTCCAGAGCCTCTTGCAGCGCATTTCCCCGCAGCAGCCGCGAATTATCCTCAAAATTAGCAGCAGCCCAAGCATTAAAACTTTCCGCATAAGGCCGCAGCTTGCCTAACTGTTTTTCCACCCATTCCAGATTGAAAACTTCGGCATAAATTTGGTTGTAAACTTTTAATTTGCCTTGATGTTGCACGACTAAACCTGATAGCCGCAATTCGGTTTGTTCGGGGCTACCATCAGTAATAACCCCCCCCAGCCCCCCCTTGGTAAGGGGGGGAGCAAGAACAGAATTTAGCTCACCCATTCCTAGGGGAGATATAGCGGTATTTAGCCCCCCCTTAGCAAGGGGGGGTTGGGGGGGGTTAGCCGATTCCAAAACTTGCTGGTAAAGCCCCAATAACTGTCCGGCTTTTTGCTGATTTCTCAGAATGCGATCGCGAATTGTCTTCAAATGTTCGGGTTCATCCTGGGATTCCCAATTATCCACAATCCGCAACTGCACCACCTGTTCAACCGATCGCGAATTACCCAATGCTGATTCCTCCAACACCAACTTACACAGCTTTTGCGTCAGAAAAGGTTGTCCGCCCGTCCAATTTAATATCTCAGCAATAACGCTTTCAGAATTTACAACCCGCCCCCGCCAACCATCAATCAAAGGCTGCACTTCATCAATTTTAAAACCGCCCAAATTTATCGCCTTACCAATATTAAAAGGAGTTTGAGTTTTATCCGCAATCAAATCCGAAGGAGTCGCCACTCCCAACAGCGCAAAAGTCAACCTACTGTATAGAGGATTGTCAACTCTTTGATTGTAAAACCAGCGGATCAGAGCAAAAAACTCATCTGCCGAAAAATTCATGCTTAACACTCGATCGATCTCGTCAATGAAAATAACTATATTTTGTTCTATCTCAAGTAAAACCACTTCTTCAATAAACAAACTAAACCGCTGGAGTGGCGATAACAAATCCCGGCGTTCTCGCCACCAATTTCGCCAATTAATTTTATCACCTAACTGACAGCTACTGACCAAAGAATTGATCATTCCCGCATACCATTTTTCGGGAGTTACATCTTCCTTACCAATCCCAGTTAAATCGATAAAAGCACAAACAGTACCGACCGCTTGCAGCCTTCGCATCGCCCGCACCCGCAAACTAGATTTACCCATCTGGCGCGAGTTCAAAACATAACAAAACTCACCAACTTTCAAGCATTCGTAAAAGTCCAAGTCTGCTTGGCGCGTGACGTAACACGACGCATCTGCTGGGAGACTACCGCCAATCTGATATTCATAACTAACTGGAAATTCTCTGGTCATTGCTTGTACCCAAATCTAGCTTTGATTGTACGATCGCAAACTTGACTATGTAGAGATTTAGCAAAAAACCTGACTTTTACTGATTTGCGATCGGGCTGTACCTGATTTTTTCCTATAAATTCACAACCGAAAGCTATTTGTCAGTTCCTATAACACCTGATTATATCACCATTGCGGTTCATGATTTTTAGCAACAAACTGATAACAGGAAGCAAAAGGTGCAGCAAACAAAATACAAACGCCGATTGCTTCCGCAAACTTAAACAATAGTCAAAAATAGGAACTACTCCCATGACAGCACTTAGAACGATCGCCGATGCTAACATTTCTACCGCTACATTCGGTTTAATTGAAGACTTGACCGATGTTCCCTGGACAGACCCCGATGGCGAACCTAAGCCTAACAAACCCCGTTTTATTGAAGACTTGACCGATGTTCCTCGGACAGACCCCGATGATAATTTAATGCTAGAAACACGTGAAGTAATCGCCTCTGACCGTCACTTTACTAACAGCTTGTTTGGTAGCATCGATAAAATAGGTGGCTTACCCAATGACAACATAAATGGAACACCAGGAAATGATTACCTAGTAGGAAATGATGACAATCAGGTTAGTGATGCCATCTTTGGTGGTCGCGGTGCAGATACACTCAAAGGTCTTGATGGTGACGACTTCCTGTTTGGCGGTAGTGGTAAAGATCAGCTTTATGGCGGTCGCGGTTCCGATTGGTTGGAAGGCAATAGTGGGAATGACATTCTCGTTGGTCACACCAACGATCAAGGAAAATATGATTCTTATGAAGTCGATACCTTAATTGGTGGTTCGGGAGCCGATCAATTCTCGCTAGTTATGAACGGGGGGCCAGACCCTAAACTTCCTTACTTAGATGGTCTGGGCGAGACTGCTTATGCGATTATTTGGGACTTTAAGAAAGCAGATGGAGATGCAATTTTGATGCTGGGTAAAAAGCAAGATTACGAATTTACGTCTGGCAACTACGGTTATGGAAATCAGTCAACCAAAGACACGAAAATCTTTTATCAAGGTGACATGATTGCCGTGGTTTCAGATAACATGGCTGCGGATTTAACCCTCTCCTTCGTCTAATTTTATCTGTAGGGTAACTGGTTCGCAGGTTCTGTCTGGGAACCGATATCCAGAGTCTCTGCCTCGAAGAGCGATCGGGAAAATAAGGTAGCAATGTCCAAGACACGGCAATCTTCTACAAGGGTGATTTGATTGGTGTTATGCAAGATCAAAATATTACCAAACTTAACCTAAATCAGGTGTTTATCTCCGCATCTAATACGCTCTAATACCTAATTTTATTACCCAACAACATTACTTGGAGAATCATCATGGATAAGAACATTAAAAACCAAAGCCTCTCAGTTGTACGACCTGTAACATCCATAATCCTTGCCACCTTGATGGCAGTATCTTTTTCGTCCGCAATGGCAATTTTAGGTAAGACTTCTCAAGTTTTGGCTAACCCCTTAAAATCACAACAGGTTAATCACCTTCAAATCAATGAAGTAATTACTTCCCCATCTTCGATTGTCGGTAACTGGAAAGGGAGTCTTTATTCTCAAGGTGATGATGTAGTAACTTCTGTTGAAATGGTTATCAAACAGGGAGCAAACCAGCAAGGAACATGGAAATTTATAGGAGAAAATAATACTCCTTTTGAAAGTGGTGCAGTAGTTGCCTCCGTAGGTGCTAATAATGTAAATCTGGAATTCAAGCAAACAAACAAAAAACCTAGTTGGTTTTTCAAATGCAAACTTCCAAACAATACCAAGCTTTCTTGCGAAAAGGTTGGTAATACATTGACGAAGCTCACTTTGAAAAAGATTTAGCTTAACTCGCGAGAAGCCCTACGTCTCACCGAAAGGTGAGCGTGTTTTCTTTAACCTAAAACACGGCAGAAATACTCGCGGTACAAATTGCAACGCGGCAGGACATAATTGTTTTGCCGCCGCACAATTCCCATACTGTGCAATTTGTAAATTTGCATGGAATCTAATTCAACTGGTTCGGCAGAATTCACAACTTTTTTCAAAGCTAAAGCTAATTCGGGATTGTGTTGCAGGATTTCCAAATGCTTGCGTAAATGATTGCTGTAAATTCCCGATTCTGAGGCTGCGTTTTCTAATAGCTGAGTTAAGGAAATTTTGCCACAGCTAATCTCATACATTGCCAATCTTACTAAATAAGGATGTCCGCCGATCGCACAAATCAACTCTCCCAACTGCCCTTCATCCCAATCCAAGCCGTGCAACCGCGCTAAATCGTGAATTTTCTGGCTGTCAAACTCCTGCAACTCCACGGGAACCCCCGCATTAAACGGAGATTGATTCATGTCCAAAGGAATATAAACTTCGGTAGAATGCGCCATTACCAACCGCAGTTTTTGCCAGATATCCGAAATCTTGGCTTTTTCGTGCCAACTTCGCAGCATCCCCAGAAAGTCTTCCACTACTTCAGTGTAGCCAAATAGGCGATCGACTTCATCCAATCCCAACACTAGGGGAGTTTCTATTTCTGCTAGCAAATACTCTTCAAAGTAAACTGTGCAGTTATCGTTGCTACCTAAGATATCCGTATCCCAATATTCGTTTAATTTGTTTTCTAATTTTAACTGTCGGCTGACCATCAAACACAACCAGCGCAGAAACTTATCAAGATTTGTTAATATTCCTCGGTCTGCTGCGCTCAAATCTAAATAAACTGCGTGATATTTTTCCAGTTTTGCATGAGCTAAGATGCGGTTCATTAGTGAAGTTTTGCCCATCATTTCCGGTGCTTTAATCCGAATCAGCGAACCGGGTTTGAGAACTGTTTCGTTGCAGAGTGATTCGATATTAGAACGTTTTATATAAAAAGGTGAATCTAAGGCTACTGAACCTTCGGGGAACTGCAAATTTGCCACCGCCGGCAATGTTTCTAAAGGTGGATTTGTCTGAATAGATTGACTACATTCTGCTTCATAAGCTCTTCTTAGAGCTTCTTTGAAATTTTTCTTGGTAATTTTTTCTCCCAAAGCTTCGGAAAGCTTATGCCACAATTTATTGCCGACATCTTTGTTGAGGTATTCAGCACTGTAGCCGTAAGTTGTGGCGATTTCATCGTAACTTTTGCCTTCCCAAGAACCTTGCAGGACTTTCATTTCGATGTCGCTGAGATATTTGCCGGTGTTTTGGGCAAAAATGCGATCGGCAGATTCTTTGGTTTTGTTCCAAGAGAATTCTAATTCTGATTTCATGGGCTGGACACGGGTAATTAAATATACACGTAAGTATGCAGACTATGGCAAGAGAGGAGTTGTTCCTCTATCGGGAAATCACCCTGACTTTTCCCTATTTTAACTGATTAACTTTGGTTTTTACTGTAAATCAGTGGTGCCGGCCATATTTGTGTTTATTTAAACACCTGATTTTATTCCCATTGTCGGTTCTTTGACGAGAGGAGAAACTAAATACATCAAGCCAGTTAGTTGAGTCTTTCTCATTCTTGCACTAATTGGAAAACCACAAGGAGCAACAAAAATGTCCTCACTTATCAAAGGTACTGACTACGACGACAACAACACTGTCAACGGCGACGGTCAACTCCATAAATCGTTAGTGGGAGATGATTGGACAATCGACGGTCAAGGTCAAATTCAGATTTCAAATGATATAATCTACGGCTATAAAGGCGATGATATCTTGTCAGGTCGCGGCGGAGATGACATCCTCTACGGTGGCTTCGGGGGGGATAAGCTAGATGGCGGCGCGGGTAATGATAAATTATACGGCGAAGCTGGCGAGGATTTCCTGTATGGAGGTAGTGGCAAAGATACACTGTCTGGCGGCCTTCACAACGATTATCTATTCGGAGGAAGCGGCAAAGATTATCTAATCGGCGGCGACGGTAACGATTACCTTGACGGTGCTAATTTTTCGGGTGCTGGTAACGGTATCGGCGCAGGTAGTGAATCCGATTCTCTCGCCGGCGGCGCGGGTGCGGACACATTTGTACTCGGTAATGTTAATAATGTTTACTATCTCGGCACTGGCTACGCTACGATTACGGATTTTACGTTAGGTACTGATAAAATCCAAATTAAAGGCAATCTAGCAGACGGCTATTCGCTGAAAGCTGGCGATTGGAGCAATAACAAGGTTCAAGATACTGGTATCTTCTACAAGGACAATTTGATTGGTGTTGTTTTAGAGACAAACTTAACTAATGTTAACCCGAATCAAGTATTCTTGTCCGCGCCTCCAATCCCTCAATAGTCTTAAGCTTGGGTGCATCTGGTTTTTGAAGCCTGAAGAAGCATGACCGCATATAAGTTATTAGTTATAATCTGATATTTACTGCGGTCATGCTTCGCCCCTACCAGACACATTTGCCACTCTGAAATGCACGCTTAAGCTTCGCTACCTCAGGGCGAAAATTGAGGATTTCTCACTATTTTAAAATAGGAGTTTTTATGATGAAAATTGCGGACGATCGACCGAAATACCACCGACTTTTCTACACAACTTTGATATTAATTTCAGCTATCCTTTTAGGAGGATTGGGAAAGGTTTTCGAGTCCAACAACAACATAGCTTTGGCCCAAGAAAGCATCCCCGTTAGCGGTAGCGGCGACGCACAACTCCAGCCAATTGTACAATCGCTGACAGAATTTATGCGCCACCGCTGCGTCGGTGCCGCCGTACTCGGTGTTTCTGTTAAAGGTAAGCCCGTGGGTGTTTGGGGTTTGGGGCGCATGAAAGACCGATCGACCAATAACTCAAATCCGGCTTGCGGTGACGATATGCAGACCCCTCTAAGTGCGATCGTACCCGCAGATACCCCCATGCGGATCGGCAGTATCAGCAAGCCTGTTACCTTTGCCATGGTGCGCTGGGCGCTAAAACAGACGGCGCGCGATCGGGCAAATTTAGAACTGACTGACGACCAAATTGAAGGGATGAAATTGTTCGACCCCCAACATTATCCGCCGCTAATTCCCGGTTTGAACAAGCAATATCCAATAGCCATTATCCCGGAAAAATTGCACGCGGCATTTTCGGGAAAAGTCAAATTTCCAGTTGCTATTAAAGACAGTAATTGTGGCAATCTTAACTCAGGATTTGCAGACAAACAGTGGCAAAACGTCACCCTCGGAAATTTATTATCCCATCGCTCGGGACTTCAGCGGAGCGCGCCCAGATACGGTGAAGATATGACGGCAAATTTGCCAGTGCTGCGAAATCTGAAAACCCCAGCAGATTTTAAATCCCAAGAACAGCTACTTGTCAATGAATGGGGGAACAAATCTGTCATTTCTGCTAAAAATCAACTCGGCATCTCTGCTAATGCAGGCTATTTTTTGCCTAGTCCTAATTTAGAAGAAACTATGATGGTTTTGGCTGGGCGATGCCTTCAGTATCCTCTCGGTCAATATCATTATTCCAATACCAGTCCGGCATTTCCTACGATTATTTTGCAGCAGTTGGTAGCTTCCGGCAGATTTGCTGCTAAAACGGGTAAACTAGAAACTCATCAAGGCTCTGCTTTGGAGGTTTTCTTCAAAACCGAGTTGGGAATTCCTACTACGGCTACCAAGGGAATTTTCATGAGCCAAGGAGTAGAAAATTTTGGCGATCGCGAGCCGGAAAAACGCCACTGGAACGGCAAAAATTACTACGGTAAGGGATGGGATTTGAAGCGACCGCACTGTATTTGGAATGGTAATTTTTGCGACTTTTCTAGCTGGATAAATCCGCAGCCAGGGAAGATTAACTGGTCTTGGAATTTAAGCCAGGTTCCTTTTTCCCGAAGAAGTACAGATTTGAGTCCAGGAACTGGTTCGCTTGCTGCGGAAGCTGGAGTTTTTCTCAAATTCATGTCACAATATTGGGTGGGCGGTTATGAAAACAATCCGCGCATTGGGGAAAGGCGAAATAATGTTTGGAATCGATATACTGCTCATAACGGAGCGCTCGATGGTACTGAGGCTTGGGCAATTCAGTTAGGGGGAAGTAACAATCCGAAAGAGTGGAAATTGCCGCCTGTGGACGATAAAGGTCGCATTCTTGATGATTTTGCTAATTTGCAGATGTATGCGGGTTTGTTGCCGGATGGAGTTGATATTTTTGTGGCTGTGAATCAGAGGGCTGATAAGAAGTGTGTTGAGGCTAAAGGTTACAATTGCGGGGATGCTTACGGGCTTTTGAATAATTTTATTTTGTACGGTGCTTCACGGGTAAATTGGAATATGGTTGCACCGACTGCTGTTGTCAAATAATATTGATAAGTCAACGGCAGATGCGAGGCAGATAAACACAGATAAACGCAGATTGTTCGTAGGGTGCCTCTCCCTTCTTTAATCCCATAATTCAATCAATTATCTAGCAAGCGATGCACCTCATACATGGGAATTGTGTCAGGTGCATCGCTATCAAATTGTCGGTCTTGATGCAAAGATTGTTGGTGGCGACGCACCCTACAAATACTGTCAACTGTGAACTGAATGAAGGTAAAGTTAAGACTCAGTTTAAATATGAGTTTTTGAACAAGCCCATGAATTTCCGCTTCCGACTGTGTACTTCCATGAGTTGAGCGCGATAAGCAGACCATTCAACATTTCGCCCAGTTTGTATATAGGCAGCACGGGCTTTTTCTAGCCACTCGATCGCACTATCGTACTCGGCTGATTTCATTTGATTTAGAATCGATTCAGCGCGGCGACTAGCATTGACGATTACCCAATCGGGGCGATGGGAAATTGCCGCCACCATCACTCGATGAACCAGTTGTGAACCGTAGGATGTGTCAACAAGGGCGATCGCCTCTTCAATCAGTTTCTCATGCAGAAAAATATCCACCTTCGCTTCGGTAGAATTGTAGCTTTGAGTGGCTCTTAAAATTGCCAATAAATCTGCTTTCAAAGTTGACAAATTATCTCCTGATAACTCCTGCAATGAAAGATAATCATTCAAGGAAGGTTGAATTTCAAAAACTTTCATTTTAGCCTTAAACGCAGCTTCTTTTTCTCCCAATTCATCGGCTAATTCACTCATACAAACTGCCAGTTTGTAGGTAGAATTGCCGGGTAAATTTAACCCAGCTTGACAAATCTTTAGAGCTTCTTCTGAGTATCCGTCTTCTTGTAAAATTTGAACTAGAGCAAAAGCTTCTTCCACTGATGTCATGTCGGTTGTGGCAGCTTTCACAGCTTCTTCTATTCTCCCCAAACGAGCTAACATTGTCAGATATTGTTGAATGCAGCCTTCTGCTTTGGCTAAGTATAAGTATTCTTTGTCGCGATTCTGCCGATCGAGAATTTGCAATCTAGTCAAGGTTAAGTCATGAGCATAATCTGGTGCGTCAACATCCCAAATTCCTTGTCCACTAAGGTTTCCTTCCAATATCTGCTGGAGTGGCGGGTAGTCCCAACCTTGCCGTAAAGCTTCCAAGCTCATACTGAAATCACAATCCCATTCATCTTTCCAACCTTCTAACATCACCTCGAAATCTATTTCTTCTTCAGCAGTTAGCTCAGCCGTCAAAATGGCTTCTGTCCAAGCTTCATCCAAAGCATTAGTGATTTCATAACTTTCACAACCATATTCTGCTACGTCATCCCAATCATCAACACAACCTGAGGTAATGGCTTCTAAAATTACTAAAGCATTTTTGCCGTCTCCATGTTCGCTGAATTCCTGGGCTTGCTGAATCAGTTCTAAAATTTCTTCTGTAATCGGGTCTTCTTCATCATAAGCATATTCATCCTCCCAATGATTCTGAGCTTGTCGGAAAATTTCTCGCACTTGTCGCCGAAAAGGAGCAGGATCGATCGCACTTCGCCGATGTGTTGTCGCCAGTTGGTTTGTCGGCCCAGACACAGCGTTTGAGTTGACGTATAGTTCGATCGCACTTATCAGCGAGGGTTCGTTGTCCACTAAATGCTCTACTAACTCATAGATTTGGGCGTCATTGAGGCGAGAGAGCAACTCTTCCAGCGTTTCGCCCCGTTCAATTTTTTCTGGTTCTCGCAGGCACAAAAACAGCGTAGCGATAATGTGTTTGCACCATCCATCGCCATCGTAAGGACAAGTGCAGAATACTCCAGATGTTAATCCGGCATGAGTAAAGGGCAAGGTAACATCGTAAGGTTCAACTTGAGAACCGTATACTTTTGCTTGCACCATATTGCCGCGGAGAACTGCGCTAGCAACATTGCCACCGAGATAGTAATCTTCGGCTCGGTTGAGCGATCGCTCAGAACTGTTATTCTTGATAATCGTTTCACTAAGTTTGGGAATTGGCATCACACCAGACCTCAGCAATTAAAGGATTAGACTCGATTTTACTTCAGAAATGCACTTGGTCTACGATATGCAGTCTGCTCTACAAACAGCAGCGGGCATTAAAACTGAACCCTCAAGTGTCAACTGTTAACTGTCAATTTTTTAAGATTCTTTAATATGAATTTCAAAGCAGGGGAAGTAAACATTATCCAGTCTACTGTGCAAACAGCAGCGGAAAATAAAACTGAACCCTCAACCCTCAACTGTCAACTGTCAACTGTTTAAAATTATTCGATATTCTTGAGTTTGGATGCCAGCTAGTCCAAAGGCAGCGCTAAGATGGTTAAGCACTGTTTTGCACTACTCTCATGTCCCAACGCGCCAAAACCTCACACAGCCAGCCAAGTGCATCCGACAACGGGCATCATGTGATGACTTCTAACTCCAACAGCCAAAATACGATTCGGATTCGCGGTGCGAGACAGCACAACCTTAAGAATATCGATCTGGAACTGCCGCGCGATCGACTGATAGTTTTTACCGGTGTCTCCGGTTCCGGTAAGTCTTCCCTGGCTTTCGATACAATTTTTGCCGAGGGACAGCGCCGCTACGTGGAGTCTCTCAGCGCCTACGCCCGCCAGTTTTTGGGACAGTTGGATAAGCCGGATGTCGATGCGATAGAGGGGTTGAGCCCTGCTATTTCGATCGACCAAAAGTCAACTTCGCACAACCCGCGATCGACTGTCGGCACTGTTACAGAAATTTACGATTATCTTAGATTGCTCTACGGCAGAGCTGGCGAACCGCACTGTCCGATTTGCGATCGCTGCATTGCGCCGCAGACAATTGATGAAATGTGCGATCGAGTTATGGCACTTCCAGACGGTACTCGCTTTCACCTTCTGGCCCCAGTTGTGCGCGGAAAAAAAGGCACTCACCGCAAATTATTGTCGAGTTTAGCTTCCGAAGGATTTATTCGCGTCAAAGTTAACGGAGAAATTTTAGAACTTTCGGAAAATATCGAATTAGATAAAAATCATATCCACAATATCGAGATAGTTGTCGATCGGTTAGTTAAAAAACCGGGTTTAGAAGAGCGTTTAGTGGATTCTCTGGCAACTTGTTTGCGACATTCTGAGGGAATTGCGATCGTAGAAGAGTTACCGCCTGACGAAAATTCTGAACCAGCCAATGGGCCGATCGTATTTTCGGAGAACTTTGCTTGTCCCGAACACGGCGCGGTGATGGAAGAACTTTCGCCCCGGTTGTTTTCGTTTAATTCGCCCTACGGCGCTTGTCCCAACTGTCACGGTTTGGGGAGTTTGCGGACTTTTGCACCGGAGTTAGTCATTCCTGATGAGAAAGCACCTCTTTATTGTGCGATCGCCCCTTGGTCAGACAAAGACAACTCCTATTATCTCTCTTTGCTGTGCAGCGTTGCCGATAGTTGCGGGTTTGATATCGACACTCCTTGGTTCCGCTTGAGGCCCGAACACCAGCGAGTGATTTTGTACGGTAATGAGTCAAAACAAACCGCAGAAAGCAAGAAGCGAGACAGCAACGCCAGCGATTTGAGGAGAGATTTTAAGGGCGTAATTTCCATGTTGCAGCGCCAGTACGACGATACAGGTTCTGATTTGATCAAACAGAAGCTGGAACAGTATCGAGTCGATCGCTCTTGCGATTGTTGTCACGGCAAACGCTTGAAACCAGAGGCGCTGTCTGTACGGTTAGGAAACTATGGAATTGTGGATTTGACGGGGATTTCGATTCGCGAATGTCGGGAACGAGTCAATAATTTGGGATTGAGCGATCGGCAATTTCAAATATCCGATTTAGCCCTCAGAGAAATCAAAGCAAGATTGCAATTTTTGCTCGATGTCGGATTAGATTACCTGACATTAGACCGTGCAGCCATGACACTTTCCGGCGGAGAAGCCCAGCGAATTCGCCTCGCAACTCAAATCGGTTCCGGTTTGACCGGCGTCCTCTACGTTTTAGATGAACCCAGCATCGGACTGCACCAAAGAGACAACTTTCGCCTGCTGCAAACCTTAACAAAATTGCGCGATTTAGGCAATACTTTGATTGTCGTAGAACACGATGAAGAAACCATGCGCGCCGCCGATCACATTGTCGATATCGGCCCCGGCGCAGGCGTTCACGGCGGCAAAATCATCTCGCAAGGAAGTTTAGAAAACTTGCTAGCGGCCGAAGAATCTTTGACTGGTGCTTATCTGTCGGGAAAACGAGTAATTGAAACTCCCAATGAAAGGAGAAAAGGCAACGGCAAAGCTCTCTCGCTCAAAAATGCGAGTCGCAACAATTTAAAAAACGTCGATGTGGAAATTCCCCTGGGAAAACTTGTCTGCGTGACAGGTGTTTCCGGTTCTGGAAAATCAACTTTAATCAATGAATTGCTCTATCCGTCACTGCAACACTATCTGACCAAAAAAGTTCCTTTACCACCCGATATGGACGCCCTAAAAACCAAGGGCGAACGCTCTCTAGATGATGTGGTTGATAAGGTCATTGTCATCGATCAATCTCCCATCGGCCGCACTCCGCGTTCCAATCCCGCTACCTACACGGGAGTCTTTGATGTGATTCGGGATTTGTTTTCCGAAAGCATTGAAGCGAAGGCAAGAGGTTACAAAGCCGGGCAGTTTTCTTTTAACGTGAAAGGGGGAAGGTGCGAAGCTTGCGGCGGCCAAGGCGTGAACGTGATTTCGATGAATTTTCTGCCGGATGTTTACGTACAGTGCGAGGTTTGTAAAGGTGCGCGGTACAACCGGGAAACGCTGCAAGTGAAGTATAAAGGCAAGTCAATTTCTGATGTTTTGAACATGACTGTGGAGGAAGCTTCGGAAATGTTTAAAAATATTCCGAGGGCGGGCGCCAGACTGGAAACGTTAGTGGATGTTGGCTTGGGTTACATTCAGTTGGGACAGCCTGCACCGACGCTTTCTGGCGGGGAAGCGCAGCGGGTGAAGTTGGCTACGGAACTGTCGCGTCGCGCTACTGGGAAGACGCTTTATTTGATTGATGAACCCACGACTGGCTTGTCGTTTTATGACGTTCACCACTTACTCAATGTGCTGCAAAGATTGGTGGATAAGGGTAATTCAATTTTGGTCATCGAACACAATTTGGACGTGATTCGGTGCTGCGATTGGGCGATCGATTTGGGGCCAGAAGGGGGAGATAAGGGAGGGGAAATTATTGTGGCGGGGACGCCGGAGGATGTGGCGGCAAATCCTCGTTCTTATACTGGGAAATATTTGAAAGCTGTTTTAGAGCAGCATCCTTTAGGGAGTGCTGTAGCTGTTAGCTAATACTCGGTCAGGATAGATATTGTAGGGTGCGTCAGCGATTAGCCTAATTTTCAGGTGGAGAGGCAGAAGTGGCTGACGCACCCTACTGCTACCCACTCAGGAACGATTTTGCGTCATTTGAGGTGCATCGTTGAGCGATTTACCCCGGATTATTGAGCGGATACACTTCTGGCTATGTTAAGAAGTGCGGAATGTAGGTCATAAATCTTTATATTTTAGAGCCTTACAATAAAATAATATTAAAAGGAATACTATAAAGCAGAGAGCGATCGCTCAAATCACAAAGGAAGAACCTATATTTGATCTGGCAATCGCAATTTTCGATATAGTTCATCAATCAATAAGTTGAAATATCCACCATTAAATCATCTTTAAGGAGTCGTAAATGACTACAACTTTTTCGCGTCTAGAACTTCAGAAAATTGCCGAGGATCACAGATTGTTTTTATGGTCTATCCTCGCCTTGATAGTTATTAACCTATTTCATGTTTCTTTACAAAATCAAGCTATAAATCTACAACCTATACGTTTACTCGCACATTTTGCAGCAACAGGATTTCGGATATTTGCGCTATACAAGCTGGTAAGATCCCTCAAGCTTTCTGCATGGATAATTTGGCTTATTGTTGGTTCACTTGTGCCAATTCTGAGTCTACTGGTACACGATAAAGCAATGAAAGCAATGAAATCTGCTGGCATAAAAGTCGGATTCATGGGAGTCGATCCAAGCTCTATCTAATATGCTGTTGTAGTCTAACAATTGTGGTGTACCGTACTGGCGAGAAATCCTGATACATTACGAGGTAGTTTGCAGCAGATTAAGCAAACAGTTATCTCGTTTCGTTTCTGAGTTATGACAGTACAAAGCATTGAAAAAACCTTTCAACTCATCCTACAAAAAACCATTCCGACAACAGCACAATAAACTGAGAGCAACCCCCTTTAAACCCAGTTAACCCAGGGTGGATTAATTGTCAGAGGGGGAATAGACTTCTTGCAAAAATAGTTAGGAAGTTGCTGGGAGCAACGTCCCACAAAAATCTTTTTTATTGTGGGACGTTTCTCCCAGCAGCGTCCCACAATTTGATTAAAAGGGCTTTTGCAAAAGGTCTATTGTCTAGGGCGTCGGTTCAGTATTAAAGGTTGACACAAGCGACATAGTATGTATGTTGATGTAGACCTTGGCAGGGCTCTCGCATGGTTGGCGATCGCGATCTACTGTCACCCTCATCCTTCGCCCTACATAATACATATTTCGTTATTTTTGTCAAAATATTCTACTGTACCGGCGCCCTAGGGCGACTTTTGCTCTCATGGTATAAGTTAGCCTAATTCAAATACTGAATATTTTCCGGTACCGAACTAAAAAATTTCCATTCTCCATTTGATTTGCGTAACGTATGTAATATTATCATCTTATTATCTCTGAAAGTTGAAGATGACCCGTCAATCTTTGTGGTTGTTTGTTCGATTCTTACTTTGGCTTCGTTTCCTGAAATTCCCACAATTTCAATTTTTGTTGGTTCGTACTTTAAATTTCTTTTGAAGACTTCTGCAATTGTAATTATTGTTGGTTGAAAACCAGGAGAGTTTGGATCTACTGTCGCCATATAGGATTCAGGATTTCTTTCATTCAAAGCTTTGAACTGCCGATCGATTAATAATTTGATTGCTGCTTGATCGCTGGTGTTATCAGCTAGAATCTCTGTTGAGTTTATGAGTATAGGTGTAGTTAATTGATTGTTGCTTAATTTCGAGTCAATGTTAGGCACTTGGCCGCGGTCAATGTTGGTGGTATAACTGCTAAGGAATAACCCTAAGATTACGGTAGGCAATGCTTTGTTTAAAGCTTGAATATTCAAAAGTGACATGGTAAATATAACCGATAAATTTATAATTCTACGCTAGCATCTACAGCATCTGATGTCAATTTTAATTAGTTAACTATCTTGAACAGTAGGAGACATGGCTATATTGTCTGCTTGTTGCTGCATGAATTCAATGTCCGATCGCAACCAAGTGCGCGGCCCGCTGCACTGATGAGCAACTAACAGCCCCCACAGTCCTTTTTTGGTTAAAATTGGCACGACTAAATTGGCGCGAACCTTCAGGCTACGCAGAAACAGTCGGTGACATTGGTGGATTGGCTCTGTTTCAATATCTGTAATTGCTCTGACTCGACCCGCTTCGTACAAAGCAGCGTATTCGTCGTTAAAACACTCGTCTGGGCCAGTAGAACCCAAGATTGACAGTTCGATCGCACTTAGCATCTCACAAGTCACTCGACCTTGCCACTGCCTGTAAAAATAATACAGTACCGCGCGATCGCTCTGCACCACTTCTCGAATGTCGTATAGGGATTTTTCAATTAATACGTCGCGCTTGAGACGTTCTGTCAAGCGGTTGACAATTGTTTGCAGGCGATCGCCAGACATGGTAATGACTCCTTAACTTCCTAGTTTTGGCTGAGCTCTGTCTTCAGTTTACCTCTATTGAAGATAGCAACTGCTAGTATAAGTTTACATCTAGAGTGAAAATTTATGTCTGTGCTAGAAGCTGCTTGGAAACACGAATTTATCGCTACAAACGGCATCAAACTGCACTGTGTCACTCAAGGTTCTGGGCCGCTGATGCTGATGCTGCACGGATTTCCTGAGTTTTGGTATTCTTGGCGCCATCAAATCCCGGAATTTGCATCAGATCGTAAAGTTGTTGCTGTGGATCTCAGGGGTTACAATGACAGCGACAAACCTAAGGATAAATCTGCTTATATGATGGCAGAATTTGTACAAGATATCAAGGGAATTATTCAAGGCTTTGGATACAAAAGCTGCGTCTTAGTTGCCCACGACTGGGGAGGCGCGATCGCCTGGAGTTTTGCTTATGCTTATCCTGAGATGGTGGATAAATTAATTGTGATGAATATACCGCATCCGGCAAAGTTTGCTGAAGGGTTGCGAACTCGCCAACAATTGCTGAAAAGTTGGTACATCTTTTTGTTTCAGTTGCCATTTTTGCCGGAATTTTTAATTAAGTTGGGCGACTATCGGGCGATCGATCGCGCTTTGCAAGGCATGGCAGTTGACAAAAGCAGCTTTACCCCCTCCGATATCCAAGCTTACAAAGATGCGGCAGCTAAACCGGGGGCTCTGACTGCTACTATCAATTATTACCGCAATATTGCTCGCGGATTTGTCGATCGCCCGCATAGAGAGATCCTCGAAGTTCCGACGTTGATGATTTGGGGCGAAAATGATCGAGCCCTCGGCAAAGAGTTAACCTACGGAACCGCAGATTACGTGCGGGATTTTCAGATTCATTACGTTCCCAATTGCAGCCACTGGGTGCATCAGGAACAGCCGCAGTTAGTCAATCGGTACATCAGAGATTTTTTGGCGAGTAAGTTCATTTAATTGGTGTTGCGGGCGATCGCATTTGAATATCAATTATAGGGAAATATTATCAATAACTTTGTGTCAACTCTTGACCAAGAATTTCGAATCAATCCCAAATCGAAAATCGAAAATCCTCTCTTCCCCCGAATTTATCCGTGGGGTCGCCTCTAAAATCTAAAATCTAAAATCTAAAATCGATTGACTCTCAAGAGCCGCTGTCAACTCTCTACTCAACTCTGTGGCGCCTGATAGGAGTGGGGAACAATCGCCCGGAGCGCGTTAGCTTTTGCGACACGGAAAGCTTGCAGCATGGATTGGCCCAAAGATCTACTTGCACCCAAGATTCTCAAAATGCGATCGTCCGCTGGAATAATCGGACATGGCGTGAAAAATATCAATTCTCGAAAAAAATGTATCTAAAACGATATAATTTTTGACATTCCCAACCTAAAAAATTGAGAGGAAACCAATCAAATTTTCGCAGTCAGCTTTGATGACACGAGATATCTTGGCAACGCAGCAGCAAAGAAATGACCGCATAATTGTCTTGGCGCTGATTTTTCTGACGCTGCTGGGACTAGCATTCCGGCTCTATTTGGCGTGGCGCACCAACCAAACTCTCCCCGATACCCCCGCCCGTCTCACAGGCGATGAACCAGGTTACGAGTATTTGGGACACTCTTTGCTAGAGGGTAAATTTTTTGATTGGCCGGGCAGGACACCAGTGTATCCCTTTTTTGTAGCTGGATGTTATGTAATTTTCGGTCGTTCTCCCGCATCTGTAGTCTACATACAAGCTTTTTTGGGGGCGACAATCATACCCCTAACTTTTATCCTGGCACGGCGTTTTACTGGCCCTCAAAGTTCCTTAGTCGCCGCTGGATTAATTGCGCTACATCCCTCCCTGATTCTTCATGTCAGGCTGCTGCAAACAGAGATTTTATACGCGCCTTTAATGATTTTAACAATACTGGGCTTGCTGCGAGCATTGGAACAGCCGCAGTGGCAAAATTTTTCATTAGCAGGTGGGTTGTTGGCAATTACGAATCTTTGTCGGCCGACAGCGATGTTGTTTCCGGTAATTGTCCCACTATTGATGCCGCGCCAATGGTCTTTTAAGCGCAAGATTGCTTTGTTTGTTGCTTATTTGGGCGCAATTATCATCATTACCACACCTTGGACTTACCACAATTATCGAACTCACAAGACTTTTTTGATTTACAGTGTTTCTACGGGGCTGCTGTGGCAAGGAAGTCCAGAGTTTTATCATTTTGCCTACGAACAACTGCCAAAACGCCATATCACTAAAATTTGGCAGGAAGAACTCAATCCGGCTCGGAATGGCGGACACGATGTTTTTACCATTGAGGGCGATCGCTATTTTACCAAACGGGCGATCGCTTCAATACTCTGCGAGCCGGCTGTCTATCTCTGGTATTGTTTGCAAAAGGCAGTTTATTTGTGGTTGGGAAACCCTATAAGTGACTGGCCTCATCACGCTATGTTTAATGTGCAGGCAATGCGGAAATTCTTTTCGCCGCAACGGATTGTCGGCATTTTAGCGTCGCGAATTTTGCCTGTATTTGCGGCTTTGGGCATGATAGTTTTGCGGCATCGCTGGCGGGAGTTTTTGCCACTGCTGGCAGTCTGCGGCTATTTTACTTTGATTCATGCGCTTACTTATGCAGAAGTTCGCCACAGCGAGCCACTGCACCCGATTTTGGCGATCGTAATCGCCACGGCGGCGGGGGAACTTCAGCGTAGGTTAAAGTTAATTAGTCAGTAGGTCTTAGGCGGTTAGCCATTAGTTATTAACCCAGTGTTATCAAAAACTCTAATTCGGAATTTCACCCTCGCCTTTTTAATTGCCATCGGCCTAGAGTTGTTGGGCCCAACGACAACTTTTGCTCAAAACATCGCAACAATTAAATTCTCCGGTACTGCTGCGGGTGTCAGCACTCGCTACATCGGTGCAGTCGAGGGC
The DNA here is from genome assembly GCF_020738665.1 of Microcoleus sp. PH2017_08_TRC_O_A. Taxonomy (NCBI): domain Bacteria; kingdom Bacillati; phylum Cyanobacteriota; class Cyanophyceae; order Oscillatoriales; family Microcoleaceae; genus Microcoleus; species Microcoleus sp. PH2017_08_TRC_O_A. The sequence continues at coordinate 100,021 of NZ_JAEQCE010000004.1, read as the reverse complement.
AACATTAACTTTGATCTCAAAGATTTGCAAGATTTGGGAATTAATACATACCGCATTTACGGCGGGATGTCTCGATGGGAACCGGAAGACGATGACGGTAAATACGGCTGGCCGGAAATCTCCCAAATTAAGGCAAATCCAAATATTATTAATTGGGCGCATTGGGATAAAATTATGACCGATCCGCCCCGGGGTAGCGATTATTCGTGGTCGGGAGAACGTGGTAAAGTTTGGGAAGGCAATGCTAGGACTATTTTTAATGCTCTCAAACAGGCTAAGATTCGCCCGGTTGTGAGCATTCGCAATGTGGACGGTAGTTGGAATCCGTCCTGGGCGCTGCAATTAAATCCGCCCCGAACTAAAGAAGATTGGAACGAGTGGTGGGAACACGTGTTTGCTACGGTTTATTGGTTGAATGTACGCAACGATTACCGCGTTGATGATTGGGAAATTCACAACGAACCGGACTACCGCATACAGGGTTGGGGTGGAACTATGGCTGACTATTTTGAGTTGGTGAAAGTGACCAAAGATGCGATCGACTTTGTTTACAAAAGTTATTTGCCTGGGCGCGCTTACCGCATCCACAGCCCGACAAGCGTAGGTGGCAGCATTTGGCCTGCTGAGGCTTTGCGAGAAATTCCTAATTATTTCGATACTGTCAACTTCCACAATTACGATGCAGATATTTCTAACTACACCCGCAAAGTGCGCGGCTGGATGAAGGGGACAGTCCGTGCTAACTCGGAGGTTTGGGTGGGAGAATGGGGAAGTTATCAAATTAGCTATAACGATTTCCCTTTAGCTTTAAGTTTGATTAAAAATTTGATCCGAGGTTCCCAACCGGGGGATAATTATATTTACGGGAGTCACATATTCTGTTTGTACGACTGGGGAAAGCCGGCACTGGCGGAAGGTTTGCTGGGGGACGGGGGAAAACGGCGCGCGAGCTACTATGCTTTGCGGATGGGAATTCGGGCTTTGCAAGGGGGTAGGGCTAGCTTTTTTCCGATCGCTAATAGTTCCGATTTAATGGCAGTTGCAACTCTCGATTCTAGTAAGAATGTTTACTTGCTGGCTGTCAACGATCGAGCAAAATCTTATACTGTTCGTGCCGATATTTCAGCTTTAATCGAAGCTGGTAATGGGACGGTGCGGGAGTTTAGTTTGAAGTCAATGGATGAGGTTGTTAGCAGCTTGACCCTGAAGGGTGGTAAGGCGACTTTTTTGGTGCCGGGGAAGAGTGCTATTCTCATCAAGTTCGTTAGCGCAGCCCTCGAAGAGGATCGCCCGAATTGAATGTCAAATTCTCGGAGTTCAGAATTGGGATAAGATAGAATTAGTTACGATCGCAATTATTTATTTTGTGCCCTCGAACCCTCGAACCCTTAATTAGACAGTTGAAATATCTAAATCGTGTTGTGATTCCCCTCCTGTCGCTGGTAAATTGGTAGCGTGTAAGTATCTTGCCTCCAACAGAATCCGATCGAGAATTCCCTTGAGCGCGAGAAGGTAGCCGAAGTCTAGACATCGCAGAAATTCTTGCTCGTAAACCCGCAGTAGTTAGGTTAGGCGAGGAATTGCCGGCCAGTCTTCATGTCCGCCCTCTGCTAGATAGCATTGGTTCTGACTTTCAGCGCCCGTCAATTGTCAGGATTTGGCACGGAATTAATTTTTAATGCCAAGATGCTGATAGTAGGGGTGATTTTAATCTTACAGAAACTTTGATCGCGCACAGGTAACCTCGCGCGCAAAGCCTCTCAATCAACCTGCTGCTTGCGACGATCGGGTTTTTCCAACAAATATCACTCTTATGCCCGCTGATGTTTATTCCCTCTCTCAGTCAGGTCATTAACCGCCATCCCCTCACCGTCACCCCTGGGACGCCCGTAGAAGAGGCGATCGAGCTGATGAGCAGCACAGGAGCCAGTTACGTCCTTGTGGTAGAACCGCGCGGAAATTTTCAACTGGGAAATCCCACCAACGGGACTTCCCCGCAGTCGCGGGAACAGTTAGGTTTCTACAAAGGCCTACCGCGTGCGCTACACGCAGGTGCTAACAGGCTCAGTCTCAACGGCCTCAACGGCTCAAAAGCCGACGATACCGGTGGCCAGATGGTGCTGGGGATTTTTACAGCGCGAGATGTCGTACAGCTAAATTCGATCGGCGCTGCTTTGAGGGGATTTGCGATCGAGCAAATCATGATCAGAACCGTAACTGTAGCCCGAGAATCGGAAATTCCCGACTTTTTTGCCTTAGCCAATCTGCTGGACAAACATCTGATCGGGCATTTACCAGTCGTCAACGACGCTGAAGAACTTGTCGGTTTAATTAGCTCTCAAAGCTTGGTACAACTGTTGCAGGAAATTGGGGAATCGCCACAACCCATTAGCAGCCCTTCGCCACCTGCTTCGCCCTTGCCATTTCCTCCGCCACTGCCAATTTTACATCCGAAATTAGAGATCCCCGCAAATTTAATTAAACTCGATCAAATCCCTCAAATCGCAGCGTCGCGAATTATTCACGCTCCGGCTACTGCTTCAGTTCGCTATTTGGCGCAACTGATGTTCCGACACAATGTTAGCTATGTATTAATCACTGAAACCCCGGAACCAAACTCGAATGGTGCAGCTCAAAATGCCAAATTTACAAATCCCAACCTCCACAAACTGGTTGGGGTGGTAAGTTCGCGGGACATCGTGCAGTTGCAAGCCACGGGGAGAGACTCTAGCAGAATTAAAGCAGGAGCGATTTGCAGCAGTTCGCCAGCCCTGGTACGATCGCACTCTACCCTCGAAGCAGCCATCGCCCTGCTGCGAAAACACTACTGCCAGTTACCTCTATTAGTCATCAACGACAGCAATCACCCGATCGGGATTGTCAATCCTCAAACTATCCTGTTACAAGCACTGGACTCAAAATCTCTGCATTCAGGCTTGCTCGCTTTGCAGCGCCAGCTAGAATCTAGCAACGCGCAGTACAAAAAACTCTTGGCCCAAATACAAATTCCGGCAGCCAATCCCTACCCAGATGCAGAAATTGCTCAAAACAGTAGCGTCGTGCAGCCCCCAAATCTCCCCGCTACCGTCAACAATCAGGGGATTTGGGATTGGAATCTCGAAACAGATGAGTTTTTTTATTCGGCGCGATGGCAAGAAATGCTCGGCTACAAAGAAGGGGAAATCTCGAATCGGCGATCGGAATGGTGGAGTCGCATCCACCGAGACGACATTGACGGAGTAAAGGCAGCTTTAGAAGATCACTTCGCACAAAAAACAGCGGATTTTGCAGCCGAATATCGAATGTACTGCAAAGACGGCAGCACTGTCTGGGTGCTGAACCGAGGTCAAGTTTTGCGTAGCGCTACGGGCAAACCGCTGCGGGTAGTCGGAACTCATACAGATATTACTCCAAACCAGCAGTTAGAACTCAAAAACTCCGATGGCGTCGAGGAATTCCAAGTATTTGATGCTTTGAAAGCAACAGTAATTTTCCAGATGGATGCGGCGGGGATTTGGACATTTCTCAACCGTGCTTGGACTGAAATAACGGGTTTTTCGGTGGCTGAAAGTTTGACAACTAATTTTTTAGATTGGGTGCATCCAGATGAGCGCTCGCATTGTGAAAATTTATTGGAGTCTTTGCTGTCTGGTAATTCACCATTTTATCGGCGAGAACTGCGATTTAAATACAAGTTGGAATCTGGCAAAAACGAATTGGGAATTCAGATTGATTCAGGCTTTGTTTCAGTTGAAATATTTGCCCAAGTCCGGCTGAATTCCCAAGGTGAAATACTGGGAATTTTAGGGACTTTGCACGATGTCTGCAACCGCGTTGAAGGAGTTGAGGAACTGCGGGAAAGCGAGCGGGCAATTCGATCGCTCTACGAGGTAATGGTAGGCTCGTCCGGCTCTTTTGACGAGCGAACGGCCCGGTTGCTGGCAATGGGTTGCAGTCAGTTTGGGATGGATATCGGGCTGTTGGGCAGGGTTTTGGGCGATCGCTACGAAGTGCTCGCGGCTTATGTACCGCAAGATTTTCCCTTCGGATTTGCTAAAGGAGACGGTTTTTCTTTAAGCAGAACCTTCGAGCGAGAGGTTTTGCGATCGATCGAACCTATTTCGATCGAATCAGCCGGCACTACTCAGTGGAAGCAGCATCCCGCTTACGCCGTGCGGAGGTTGGAGGCTTTTGTCGGCACCAGGGTAATCGTCCAAGGGCGAGTTTTTGGCACCTTAAGCTTTACTTCCCGCACCGCTAAACCTCCTTTAAAACCGCTGAATCTTGAAATTTTAAAGCTGATGGGCAATTACATCGGCGCGGAAATTGCCAGGGAAGAGCGAGAGCGAACTTTGCAGCGACAGTACCAGCGCGTCTTGCTGCTCAAACAAATTACTCAAAAAGTGCGATCGACCTTAGACACTCAAGAAATTTTTCAGACTACCGCCACCCAAATCGGCCGCGTATTCGGCGTCAATCGCTGCACAATTCACACCTATCTTTCCCAACCTTATCCCCACCTTCCTTGCGTCGCAGAATACCTAGAACCAGGTCACGAATCGGCTTTAGATTTAGAACTTTCTGTCACTTACAACCCCTACACCGAAAAACTACTCGCAGAAGATATCGCCCTGGCATCTCCCGACGTGTTTGCCGATCCTTTGCTCGAATCTTCCGTACCAATGTGCCGCCGCATCGGATTAAAATCTATGTTGGCGGTTCGCACTTCCTATCAAGGAGAACCGAATGGCATTATTACTTTGCACCAGTGCGATGCAACTCGCCAGTGGACTCCCGACGAAATTGAACTCTTAGAAGATGTTGCCGCTCAAGTCGGAATTACCTTAGCTCAAGCACTACTCTTAGAAACGGAAGTTCAGCGCCAGCGACAGTTAGCAGAGCAAAATGAAGCTTTGGAGCAAGCGCGAGAAGCGGCCGAAGTAGCTAACAGAGCTAAGAGCGAATTTTTAGCAACTATGAGTCACGAAATCCGCACTCCGATGAATGCGGTAATCGGGATGACGGGTTTGCTGCTGGATATGCAACTAACTCCAGAACAGCGGGATTTTGTTGAGACAATTCGCACCAGTGGCGATGCTTTGCTAACTATTATTAACGATATCCTCGACTTTTCCAAGATTGAATCGGGTAAAATGGATTTGGAACGCAGCCCCTTCGATCTGCAAAACTGTATAGAAGAATCTCTGGAATTGCTAGCTCCTAGAGCGTCGGAAAAAGGTTTAGAGTTGGCTTATTTTATTGATGATTCTGTTCCGAAAAACATTTTAGGAGATGTCACAAGGCTGCGCCAAATCTTAGTAAATCTGCTGGGCAATGCAGTTAAATTTACAGAGTCTGGAGAAATTGTTGTCTGCTGTACGGCTCGGAAAGTTGAACAATTACCTGCTAAGAGTTCGCCGGAAATTAGCAATATTCTAGAGCCGCAACCGCTAGCAATTAACCAGGGAAAGTTGGCAGGTAGGAGACTATACGAGATTCAATTTGGTGTCCAAGATACGGGCATTGGCATTCCGCCAGACCGGATCGATCGCCTGTTTAAAGCTTTTTCGCAGGTAGACGCCTCGACAACGCGACATTACGGCGGGACTGGGCTGGGATTGGCTATCAGCCAACGTTTGAGCGATATGATGGGCGGTAAAATGTGGGTTGTCAGTCAGGTAGCTCCGGGCAGTTCCAAGTCTCAACCTGCTGTTTCTGCGATCGGACAAAGTACGGCAGGAATCCCACCTGCGGGATTTTCTGCACCGTCGATATCGGGTTCCGGTTCGATTTTTTATTTCACGGTGATTGCTGAAGCTAATCAAAACGCGGCTGAAGAAAAAAAACCGGAATTTACTGTTGGGAAGCGTTTGTTAATTGCCGAGAATCATGCCATTAACCGCCAAGTTTTGATCCGGCAAGCTGAGGCTTGGGGCATGATACCCGTGGCTGTAACTTCAGGCGCTGAGGCTTTGGAAATCATCAAAGGAAACTCGGCGATCGATTTGGCTATTTTGGCGATGAATCTACCAGATATGGACGGTGTGGCTTTGGCTGTGGAGATTCGGAAATTTGAGCTGAGCAATTTATCTAATGGCGACGCGCTAAATCCGAATGTCATCAAAGTTAAAAGCCCTCGCAAAGTTACGCTACCTTTGGTGCTGTTTACTTATTTGAGCAAGGCGGAAGTTTGGAAAAAACTTGAAACTACAGAAGTACATTTTTCGGCGTTTTTAACTAAGCCTCTAAAACAGTCCCAGTTTTATAATGTATTGCTGCAAGTTTTTGGGTATGTTGCTGGTAGAAGCAGCAAGGGAGAACTTTCAAATGTGGCGACTTTGACTTCGGGATTGAAGTATTTTGAAAATTCTCAAGAACAGCACCGCGCGCAGCGGACGCCTGCGGTTTTGAGGCAGGTTCCGAGCAATTCAGCCCCACACGATCCAAGTAATGCTAATCAGATTCGGATTTTGCTGGCAGAGGACAATGTGGTGAATCAAAAAGTCGCTACGCATTTGCTCGACAGGATAGGATATCGGGCGGATATTGCGGCTAATGGCTTGGAGGTTTTGGAGGCGTGCAAGCGGCAATCTTACGATGTTGTGCTGATGGACGTGCAGATGCCGGAGATGGACGGTTTGGAAACGACGCGCCGCATATGTGCGGAATGGCCAGCTAACAAGAAGCCGAGAATTATTGCGATGACGGCTAATGCCATGCAGGGCGATCGCGAAAAGTGTCTGGAAGCGGGTATGGACGATTATATTACTAAGCCCGTGCGCCGGGAAGAGTTGGCCCTCGCCCTCAGCAAGTGCCAACCTCTGCGTCGGGATGAATTGAATGCCGTTACTGAACCAAAAAATCCAGATATTTCCGATCAAAATGGCAGTCATGTTACTAGACATTCGAGCGTTCAACCGCCAGCAAATTCGCCGATTAATTTTGAGGTTTTGCACAATCTCCGCGAGCTAGACGATGAGGACGATCCGGATTTTTTGGGGGAGTTGATTAAGATATATTTGTTAGACGCACAGCAGCATTTAGAAACAATTAAGGAAGCTATTTTTCTAGGTGACGCTGACAGTTTGAAGCTAGCTTCTCACACGCTGAAGTCGAGCAGCGCCAATTTAGGAGCGGTGTCTTTTTCGGAAGTATGCAAGGAGTTGGAGTTGATGGGCCGCGTGGCGGTTGAGTCTGGAGGGGAACAGGTTTTTGATGCGAGGGCGGCGCGCGATCGCCTATTGGAAGCCGAAGCTGAGTGGGAAAAGGTGCGATCGGCTTTTGAGACGGAATTGAAAACGGGGAATTTGCGATCGCAAATGGGGTAATTTGTTATTTGTTGGTTGTTATTTGTTAGTTGTTATTTGTTGGTTGTTATTTGTTGGTTGTTATTTGTTAGTTTTACAGTGCTGTCCCCGCTCGCGTGCTTGTACAAGCACGCGAGCTCTTAAGCTCGCACTACCATAAAAAATGCTTCTTGCAAAACTGAGATGCTCCCAGTTTCAATAACCAATAGGGTGCATCTCTTTTTTGCAAATATATTCGTAGGGGCGAAGCATTCCGGCAGTAAATCTCTGGCGATCGCTAATAAATTGTCTGCCGGAATGCTTCGCCCTTACAAAATTGAGATGCACCTAACCAATAACCAATCACCAATGCCCAATTCCCAATTCCCAATGCCCAATTCCCATATTTAACTTTCACCTAAATATGCTTTCCGAACAGTTTCATTTGACTGCAAATCGCTAGCACTACCAGCGACTACAACCTCACCAGTTTGGATCACATAGCCGCGGTGGGCTACACTTAAAGCCATGCGAGCGTTTTGTTCTACGAGTAAAATAGTTGTACCTTCAGCATTAATATCGCGGACGATCGCAAAAATTTGACTCACTAACATCGGCGCCAAACCCATACTCGGTTCGTCCAACAATAGCAAACGGGGGCGGGACATCAAAGCGCGGGCGATCGCCAGCATTTGCTGTTCCCCCCCGCTGAGAGTGCCCCCTTTTTGACTAATTCTTTCTCGCAAACGGGGAAATAAATTTAAAGCTTTTTCCATATCCGACTTGATACCCAGAGTATCGTTGCGTAGATAAGCACCCATTTCCAGGTTTTCTTGCACCGTCATCCGCGGAAAAATCAACCTTCCTTCCGGGCTTTGAGAAATGCCCAAACGGACGATCGCCTCTGTAGACAGCGATTCCAAAGGCTTACCCTCAAATAATACAGTGCCGCTGCGCGGGCGCAGCAATCCTTGAATCGTGCGGAGAGTGGTAGTTTTCCCCGCCCCGTTGCTACCAATTAAAGTCACAACTTCTCCCTCCTTAACCGTTAATGAGACTCCTTTGAGGGCGTGAATATTTCCGTAATAGGTATGAATATCTTGAATTTCTAGCATAATTACTCTTTGTCGGCTATCTTTATATAGATTTTAATCAAAACACGGACATATTTACCATTACCCGTTGGCATCTTCTTCTTTTCCCAAATAAGCCTCAATCACGCGAGGATCTGCGCGAACTTCATCGGGAGTTCCCTCAGCAATTTTAGTACCGTACTCCATTACACTCACGCGATCGCTAATTCCCATCACCACTTTCATATCGTGTTCGATCAGCAAAATACTCAAATCCAACTCATCCCGAATCCGGTAAATAAACCGAGTTAGATCGGCCGTTTCATTCGGGTTCATCCCCGCAGTCGGTTCGTCCAACAGCAAAACTTTTGGGTCAGATGCCAAAGCCCTCGCAATTTCCAATCTGCGCTGGTCGCCGTAGGAAAGGTTTTTTGCCAACTCCGGCGCTTTCTTCACGCCTAAACCGACAAAATCTAGCATAGTCAGCGCTTTTATTTTAGCTTCCCGTTCCTCCGAATTCACAGTCGGAGGGCGGAGGATTGCACCCAACAAACCAGCTTTTAAACGGCAATGTCTGCCTACTAAAATATTATCCAACACAGTCATGTTGTTGAACAATCGGATATTTTGAAAAGTTCTAGCAATCCCGAAAGTTGTCAGGCGATCGGGCGGTAAACCTGTGATATTTTTATTTTCCAGTACCAACTGGCCCGCACTCGGTTTGTAGATGCCGGTCAGCATATTAAAGAATGTGGTTTTACCCGCACCGTTGGGGCCAATCAAACTGGCGATCGATCCTTTTTCTAAGGTTAAGCTAACTTGATTTACCGCAGTCAAGCCGCCGAATCGCATTGTCAGTTGCTGTGCTTCTAATAGTGACATTTTGGTTGTGTTTCCTAATATTAGTTAAGCTGTGATACCAATTTTTTATGAGGGTGCATAGAATCTGATCCCCCCTAACCCCCCGAATAGTCGGGGGGGACAAGAGTTACTCAAAGTCCCCCGACTATTCGGGGGATGCGAGGGGGATCGGGATATGTGCAACTTCACATTAAATTGGTATGAGAGTTCGGATTCTATATAATACCAAATCTGATCTGTTAAAGTGCGTCAGCTTGGCTGTGGTGGGATGCTCGTTACGACAAGGAAAAATTAGGGCCTCGGAATGCGTTACATAAAGTCTTAGGCTAAGCTTTATAACTGGGTTTCAGCTTAACGACGACAAAAAGGGTGGAAAATTAAATTACACTGATATTTGGTCGCGGGCGATCGGCTACTATAGTAGGGGGTATTGTTGAGGTCGGAATTATGATGAAGCTTGGTTTGCTGGTGCGATCGCAAAACCTCTCCGCAGAAAAATCTCCAAACAACGACTTAGGAATCGGAAAAGTTACCGAGCTATCCTACTCTACAGCAACGGTTGAATACTTCTGCTCGATCGGGCAACGCCTAGAAAAAATCTTACCCTTAACTTCGCTTTCTAGAGTTCGACTCCCGCCTCAGACACGATGTTACATCCAGCCAGAAAACCAGGATACATGGATAATTGGTCGAATTTTTGACTGGGACGAAGATAAAAGTCTGTATCGCATCGATCTACCCGATAAAAAGATAGCATTAGTTGCCGAACAGGAAATTTACGTTCGCTGCAACCTACCCATCGATGATCCCATCGAAATTCTAGCGATGAAAGGTCAGGAAACGCCTTACTTTCACGATCGGCGTTTAGCTTTTGTCCGGTGTCTGATCCAACAGGGCGCCGTCAGTCGCGGGATGACAGGGCTGATTTCTGCCAATATTGACCTTTATCCCCATCAAGTTGAAGTTGTCCGCCGCGTGCTCGAAGACCCGATTCAACGCTATCTTTTAGCTGATGAAGTTGGACTGGGAAAGACGATCGAAGCAGGTGCTATTCTGCGCCAGTATCTCCTCGATGAACCCCAGGGACGTGCAGTGGTAATTGTGCCGCAATACCTGCGAGAACAGTGGCTTCAAGAATTAGAAAATAAATTCCATCTCTCTGACTTTCTCTCTGAATTTGCCGATCGCGTCCAGGTACTTGCTGTAGAGGATGTCGATCGAGTCAGCCCGAATGCCGCTTTGGGCTTCCTGATTTTAGATGAAGCACATCATATTGCAGCAATGGCGACTTCTTCAGATTCGAGAGAGCGCAGGCGTTTCCAAACTTGCAAACACCTCGCTCACAAAAGCGATCGCCTACTCTTATTATCCGCAACTCCAGCGATCGATCGCGAGCAAGATTTCCTGGTAATGCTGCACCTCCTAGATCCGATCACCTACCAAATTGATGATGTGGAAGGTTTTCGGGCGAGGGTGAAAAACCGCCAACAAATTGGTCGAGTTTTACTTTCATTTAAAGAGGGTGCAAATCCGTTTGTGCTTAAAACTAACCTCAACCAACTGCGAAATTTGTTTGCTGAAGATAAATATTTGCTAGATATGGTAGAGGAGTTGCAAAATTGCTTGCTTTCTCCAGAAATACGAACGGGCGATCGCGATCCAATAGTGCGATCGATCCGCACCCACATCAGCGAAACCTATCGGCTGCACCGCCGAATGCTCCGCAACCGCCGCGCTGCGGTAGAAGATGTAATTTTTGACCGCAATGTGACACCAAAATTAGAATATGACTTAGATGAGCGATCGGCCCAAATTCACGAACTAATTGATGAATGGCGCACAGTCGCTCCTAACCAACCACAATATCAGCAAATTTTTCAAATTTTATTTTGTGCTAGCGGGACTTGGTTGGGGATTTTAGCGCAAGTGCTGGAAACCCGTTTAAGCGGCATTTCCCATACGAGTTTAATTTCGGAATTTGGCGCAGATAATCTCCGCATTCTCGCAGAAACCCCTCACTTTTCCGGCGAATCAGAACTCCTGCAATCTTTACTAAAAGTTATTCAGCAACCTTCAGAAGAAGGCGATCGCATCGAATTACTAAAAATAGTAATACTGTCTCATCTTTCAGACACTCTTAAGCTTCAATCTTATCGCAGCAACCTGCATAAATTGCTCGAACAGGTGCAACAGCGAATTCGCCGACCGATATCGGGAGACACCCTACCTAAAATTGTCATTTTCACCAGTTTTGCCCAAACAGCCGCTGAAATTTTCCGGTGCTTATCAGATACTTTTGGTCAGGGAAGTATAGCTAGCCATCAATTATGCCTGTCTCGTTCTGATGTTGAAAAAAACCTCGATCGCTTCAAAAACGACCGAAATTGTTTCATGCTTGTTTGCGATTCCTCCGGCGAAGAAGGTCGCAACTTTCAATTTGTCAATTGGATGATTAATTTCGATATTCCCCGATCGCCAAATCGTTTAGAACAAAGGATTGGCAGGATCGATCGCATCGGCCGCCCTTTAAATGTTCAATTTACAGTATTCGCAGGCTCAGACTTAGAAGATAGCCCTCACGATGCTTGGTATCAATTATTAAAAGACGGTTTCGGCATCTTCCGTCAATCCATCGCCAGTCTTCAGTTTTATGTAGATGAAAAACTGCCAGAACTAGAAGCTGCTTTGTTTCAATCTGGTGCTAGCGGACTATTGGACAAAATCACTGCCATTCAACAAGAAATAGAGCGCGAACAACTGAAAATCAGCGAACAAAACGCTTTAGATGAAATAGATGCCCAGGATGAAAACGCTACCGAATATTTTCAAAATTTAGATGATTTTGACGCTCGCCATCAGCAAATTCAACGAGTAACAGAAGGCTGGATCTGTGAAGCACTTCACTTTAAACAAATTGACGACCCAAACTTAGAAAAAGTAGCGCGCTATCAACCTAGTAAACGTACTTTAATTCCCATCCGCGACCTGCAAACTCGCTTTGCTACTCGTACCGAAAAACCCGGTACTTATAACCGGAGAATATCAACTCAGCATCCCGGTGTCAATCTGTACCGAATTGGCGAAGGATTTGTGGAAGCACTAGCATCTTATATCAATTGGGATGACCGGGGTCAAGCCTTTGCGATGTGGCGGTGCGATGAATCTTGGGATGCTGGGGAAGGGATGGAATGGTTCGGTTTTCGCTTTAATTATCTAGTCGAGATTGATTTGGAAATATCCCAAAAAGTTTTAACAGATTTGGGGATAGACGATCGCAAATACAAGGCTCTCAAACGACGCGCTGATGCACTGTTTCCCCCAACCATCGAGACAATTTTTATTGATGCTAGGTGCGAACCGATGAGCATTGTTGAAGATGAAGCACTTTTGAAGATCCTGCAACGTCCGTATAAGAGTAAAACCAGTCATTCATGTCGAGATTACAACTTGGCAAAAAGCCGATCGCTAATTCTGAATGAGTTTGTCGATCCTAGTAATTGGTCAGAATTTTGCCACCGGGCGCGTCGGACTTCTGAAACACTGTTGGGCGATCGCACTTCTTTCATCGAACTCTGCGAACAACAGGCCAAAATTGCCGATCGCAAACTAGGAAAAAGACTTGCTCAACTGCGCCTGCGCCTCAATCGCTTAGCCCAAAGCCAACCAACTTCGCACTCGTTATTAGCGCAGGAACTCAGCATAGAAACTGCTTTAAGTCAAGTTATTTTACAAGGAATTCGCCATCCCAAAATCAAGCTCGATTCTGTAGGATTCACTATCGTTTCTGGGCGAGTTCCAGTTCAAATTCAGAAAGAGGAGGATGAGTGATGGCTGATTCATTTCAAGAGTTAAGAGACATTCTCCAAACAGGTAAGATTCCTGCTAATACAAGTCAGTTTTCCGAAGCTTGTTACAGGCGCTTGCTGGATGCTTTGGCTGCTGCGGGAACTCCTGACGCACCGGAAAAAGGGGATATTGCTGCTTTAGTGCGTCACGTATTGCGGCGGGAAGATGAGCGACAGGGTGGAATGCCGCAAACTCTCAAAGTACCTCCGACTTATCCTTTCCCCCATCGAGAAATTTGGCAGCAAAGCGGCATCGATGTTTTGGTTGAAGGCTCGGATTACTATTTAATTAGCGCTCGTCCTTGGCAACCAAATTGGCTGGATTTTTCCAAACAATATGCTCCAGATAAACCCGTATTTAAAGAGAAAAATCGCCGTAATTACGAGGAAGTAGTGGGAGATCCGTTCCTGGAATTGGTGGATAGGAAGAAGTATCGGAGTGTCGGGCAACGCGAAGCAATTCGTGCTGTTTTGACTGCTCCTGAGAGAGCTACACTTGCGATTAATCTGCCTACGGGCTCGGGCAAAAGTCTCTGCGCTCAGTTGCCAGCGCTTTTGCGATCGCACATTGATGGTGTCAGTGCGATCGTTGTGCCGACTACAGCACTCGCGATCGACCAAGAACGAGCTTTAAAACCCTTTGTCAACCATCCAACTGCCTATTATGGCGATGAGTCTGAGGAAGGACAACAGAAACGGCAGGAAATTCGCGATCGCCTTCGCAACGGCAGCCAGCGCATCGTTTTCACCTCACCCGAAAGCTTGATGAATTCCCTTGCACCGGCTCTTTACGAAGCAGCAAGCTTAAATAAATTGAGGTATTTCGTAATAGATGAAGCTCATATCGTCGAGCAGTGGGGCGATGATTTTCGCCCGGCATTCCAAGAACTTCCAGGCTTGCGAAGAGACTTATTGCGTTTAACATCTTTTACAACTTTATTGCTGACTGCAACCCTAACCGAATCCTGTTTAGATACCCTGGAAACTTTATTCGGAAAACCAGGCCCATTTCAAGTGATATCTGCCGTGCAGTTGCGCCCAGAACCTTCTTACTGGTTTGCTTGGTGTCAGAGTGAAGAAATCAGAAAACAGCGACTAATTGAAGCTGTTTATCATCTTCCTCGCCCTCTGATTGTTTACGCCTAATAGCATGGTATTTAGCCCAAGATATTTATGATGCTCCCGATACATGGGAAAAAGTAGAACAGCTTGTCGCAGAGCAGGGAGTTGCTGAGTCTTTAGATTTGAAAATATCCAGTAATACTTTGTCCGGTCAAGTCGAGGATTGGATGTGTTATTTAGGGTTTGCTTGGAGTCATGCTTTAGGAGGAAACAAAAGAATAGTTGCCGAGCCAACTGCTTACCTCAAACGCAATTTAAAAGAGTTATTTCAAGGAGAAGTGCAAGCTAAACTTTCGATCGCAGAGTTTGTCGATCGTTTAGCCGAAAAATGTCCTCTGTTTGAAACTGGCAAATTTCGAGAACAAGTTGAGGATAAAATCGGTTCTCGCTTGCCAAATCATTTATCAACTAGCACGGCTTTTGCTTTATTCCGCCTTCAGGATGATGGCTGCATCCAGCTTGTAAAAGAGTCGGATGCCGATTTATTCATCCTTCCAATTGGTGACAAAGAAGCAGGATTTTCTCATATTATTTGGACGGGAATAGAACTATGACTTTTACAAAATTTGTTTGCTGGGATGTCGATCGCGTTCGCCGCGTGATGGGTGTGGAAGCTACCCAAACGGCAAATAGTATATTTCTAGCAACTCACCATCCGATCGCCATGTACCGCCAGGAACTTATCGAAATACCGTCGCAAGTTCGCTACAGTGAGGAACAATTTCTGAAGGATTTTCTGGCAGAACAAGATTTCGCTTTCGTACCAGTTTTAGGAAGTTCTGGCACAGGAAAATCTCACCTGATTCGCTGGCTGGCCGCCAATATTGAATCGACACAAAAGCGTCGAGTTTTGCTGATTCCCAAAATAGGAACGAATCTCAAAGATATTATCAGTTTAATATTAGAAGGGATGGCAGGAGCCACCTTCGATGAATACCGCCAGCGTTTAAATCGAGCGACTAGCACCTTGACTGAAGCACAAGCGCGGGAACAAACTCTGAATCAGCTTGCTGCTGCGGTTGGCCCAAATGGTCGGGGCGATCGCACTAATCTTTCTGATGCACAAGATTACCTAGTTGATGTAATTGACTCTTTTTTATACGATCCATTTTTCCGAGAACACTGGCTAAAGGATGAAGGAATTATTCATCAATTAGTTATCCACATTCTCGGACATCAAGATACGGTAGAAATTGTGGAAGAACGGCGGCAATTTTCGCTTGAGGACTTGCCTCTCAATGTTTTAGACTTGCAAAAAGCTGGGGAGCGATCGCGGGAATTTTATAGCTTGTTAATCGGCGATGATGATATCCAAAAGGAAACTGTAGATTGGTTGAACCGACATTTAGATGAAGCAATCGCTCAAGTTTTGAGCCTCGGGCGGGAAGATTTGCAAAGATTAATGCGAGAAGTTCGCGAAACTTTAGCAGAAGAAGGAGTAGAATTAGTTTTGCTAATTGAAGATTTTGCGAAATTTCAAGGAATCGATCGCGAAGTTTTAGAAGCAGTTTTAGCGAGGCCGCAACAAGCCGGAGGCAAATCTTTGTGCGCGATCCGAACGGCGCTAGCTTGTACTACGGGATATTTTGACGGTCTGAGGTTAGATACTGTAAAACAACGGATTACTTTTAGCGTTAATCTCGATGTCGGTACAGTTGGAAAACAACAATCTTTAGTGAATTATTCAGATATCAAACAATTTGTGGCGCGATATCTCAACGCGGTGCGTTTGGAGGATAAAATAATTCAAGATTGGGCTAAGTCTCGCAATGATGAAGATTCAGATAAAGCAGCTTTAAGTAGTGCTTGCAGTGAATGCGAACACAAACTAGCTTGTCATGCAGGTTTTGGAGAAGCGGACGGTTTTGGTTTGTATCCCTTCACGCCTGAAGCATTAGAGCAGATGCTTGCCAGGGTAAACCCCGAAACTTTTAAACCTCGATTTTTGATTAGAGATGTTCTCAAGTGGACTCTAGAAAATTCTATTTCCGATCTTCAGCATGGAGATTTTCCTGCTATTTCTCTGCGAGAACATTTTGGTAAGATGCGGCTGAGTGCAATGGTTCAGGCAGATATTAAAGCCAAAGACCAACAAAATTACGATCGCCGCCAAATTCTCCTCGATTTGTGGACTGATAGTAACGAGCTTTGCGATTTGCACCCGGAAATTCACTCTGCATTCGATCTTCCTGCACTGGGCCTGAAGGTACATTCGACTAAAGTTTCACCATCTGTTTCGCGGGCTAAAGAGTCTAGAACTTCGGTTAATAATTATCAAGTTGAGCCGCAATCTCAAACTGAAAAAGTTTCGGAAAAGCTGACGAATCAACTGCAAATTCTCGATCGCTGGAACAACCAAGATATTCTCCCGCAAGATATCGGTGGAGAACTGCGACCGTTGATTTACTCAGCGATCGGCGATCGGATAGAATGGGACACAGAAATGCTGCTTAAGGGGAGTTTTGCTAGTAGTGGGACAACATACTTTAAAAGCAGAAATATTACTTTTTTCAGTCCAAAAGTGACAAGGGAGACGATTTCTGGAGTTAAATTATCTCTTCCCCTTAATCCTGATGATGCAGATGAGTTTCGAGAAAGCGCGATCGCCTTTCAAGCCATTTTGCAGTACAATCATTACAAGCATTGGAAGTTCCCCGAGGGCGATCGCTACTTCCGCACCTACGCCAAACAACTGGAAAAATGGAGTCAGTATGTTGTTGACCAGATTCGCCTGTATCCCCGCGAGTCTGGGGAACCCTGGAGTCCTGTACCTGCGGCAGTTGAGCTACTGGCGATCGCAGCAACAATGGCCGGAAATCCTGCAAATTCGATGGAAGATTTGATTAATAGTTTGTTTCTCGACTTAGAAGCAAAAGATTTAGAAAATCGTTCAGCTAACTGGAAAAAGCTATTTAATAGCTTGAAAAACCAGCGCGAGGCTTTACTAGAAATTGTTACCAGCCGCACGGCTTGCACAAAAGGAAGTTCTAAACAATTTCAGATTATTGATGTTGTACAAATCCTCGATCCATTGCAACAGGTTAGCAAATCTTGGCAACTTCAATGTGAAATTCCGGTCGATGTTCGAGAAAAGTTTCCCGAAATCAATAAAGCGCGTCAAGCTGCGGATGAAATGCTAGAAACAGCGATTCAAGAAGAGTGCGATCGGCAACTTGCTGTTTACAATTCTCTCATATCTGAATTAGGAGAAGACATCAAGAAAAAAAATGTTATCGATTTAGTCAAAAAGGCGATCGATAGTTCAAAAGAAGCTGGTGTATTTCGAGGGAGAAAGAGTGGCGATGACCTAACATCTGTAGTGGAACAGTTTAAACGAGTTGGGCTTTCTAGCTATTTAGAAACAATGAAGCGCGTGCAAGCTGAGAAAGATAATTCAGATAGCAAACCGAGCAAGCTGCTTAAATATCTCAGCGAAAATCATCAAAAAGCAATGACAGAAGCTTCGGAATTTCTCGGAAACACTAACAATTTTCTTAATGCTTCTATAAGCGATGTCAATAACCAGATTGAACTACTAGAAAGGTCAGGTGGCGCGACAGTAGAATCTTGCCATAGAGCTATTCAAGATGGATTGGCTAGACTGCGAAATCTAATTACTGAAATTAAAGGATAGATAATATGCTTGTCGAAAAATCCACTCAACTGATTGAGTTATCTCAAAAAAGAATTAATCTTCAGAGGTATGCAACTAATCTTCAAGGCTTTCAATCTCGACAACAACAAATCGAGCAAGCTGTCGCTGGAACTCTACCTCTCGTTCAATGTTTGAGAGCTTTTCATCAAAGAGGACTTGCTAATTTTGCTTTAGCTCAAAAAGCAGATACCCTACTGATATTTATTACGGATGTTGAGGCAGAATTTAAAGCAGATCCTGAGTGGATCATAGACAATAAAAATTTTAACAAAAAGAATTTCACTACTAGGATAGAGCAATTGCAAAAAGCTCTAGAAGACCAATTGAGTCAAGCTTGGCAGTGCTATCGAAATCAAAATAAGCCCAGCACTAATCATGAAATCCTGAATTTATTGGATAAAGTTTCGGCATTTAAGCCAACTGTTCAACGGATTAGAAGTTTAGATTTGCAAATTCGGGAGTCTAACTCAATTCCCCAAAGCATTGAGGATTTTGAGAAAGTCGATCGGCTAATTGAGCAATTAAAGCAGTGCTGGGATGGCTTAAATGCTGATGAGGTTCCTGAAGCAGTGCTTCGTTTTCTGAGAGTTGCTGCTAATGAGGGTGCTACCCTGAGTCTTTTAACGCCAGAGGTAAAAGATTGGTTGGCTAAAAACCGTCTGATTGATTCTTTACGAATTCGCTTGACTTAATTATGTTATGTTCGATATTTTAGACTGCATTTTCTAACGTACAAACAAAGTAGAATTTTAATAGATTAGATTCTAGGGAACGGTGAGGGCGGTATTGTTGGTGCAACTCCGCAGTTGAGAAGTTGTCAATAATTTTGAGTTGGAGTTCTTCAGTCAAAGTTTCAATATTTTCAAATCCAGTAATCCACGGCGCATACATACTTTCGTATTTATCGATGTAATCATTGATATCTTGGTAGCCCGTGGTTCTTGCAATCACCTTTTCCGACATATAATCAAAGGACAACTTGAAAGATTTAACATTGTCGCGAATTTTTTCTAATACAAATATGACATCTTTCTTGGCAAGTAAGGTAGTGTTACCTTCCCATAAAAAGTATGTAGCTTGCTCAAAATCAAAATCGTTCTGTTTCAGCAAAGCGATTAAATCATCTTGCACGTAATCGCCGGGAATGTAGCGGACATTGGCTGTAACTTTGTTAGCTTTGAGAGTTGAGGCTTTTAATTCAAGTGTCGCGCGATCGTCTATTTCCCAATAAGCCACTGATTCTCCATTCATTCTCGCAGCGCGAGTATCCAAACCCGATCCTAAAATCACGACTTGCTTGCAGCCTGCTAAAATTTGATTTGACAACACATCGTCAAAATATTTAGTACGCAACTTAATCATTTCTTTAGCCGCCGGAGAGTTTTGAGCTATTTCGCCCGCAATTCTTTTTGTTTCCTCATTCAGCCAAATTTTGACTACATTGTCGGTGTAAAGAGGAGCAGTTTCTGCATTTTCTTCTGCTCTAAATTCTGCGACAACAAAAGCAGTTGCTGTTACATTCTTACTCATTGCTCATTTTCCCCCTTAACTATTAGATATTTCCAGAAAGTCCTTTCTTGAACAGGCAAGATGCCTGTTCCACAAGAATTATTGGATGGATCTATTGATTTCTCGCATCTGCTAAAGTCTGATTGTTCGCCTCAGCATCATCATGCAATTCTGCTTGATGAATTTTATCGGGAATCAGCCCTTCCGGCCGCACGATCATCATCACAACTAAAGTTAAACCGAAGAGAAATAAACGCATTTGAATCGGGTCTAAACTGGTGGCGAGAAAGTCTGCTAACTGCGGAATTGCTATTCTCGGCAACACAAAAGTATTCATAAAACCTTTGAGGACTTGGGCGAGTTGGGGTAGATAAAGCCGATCGGCAGACATGATAATGATACCGCCCAAAATCACGCCTGTCATGTTGCCCAAACCGCCTAAAATCACCATGCACAGGATGATGACGGAGACTGAGAAATCGAAGACGCTGGGAAAAATGGCGCTGATATAAGCTGCGTAAAATGCGCCTGCAAACCCCGAAAATGTCGCTCCCATTGCAAAAGCCGAAAGTTTGGTTTTGACGAGGTTAATGCCCATGGCACTCGCTGCTAATTCATCTTCGCGCATGGCATTCCATGCCCTTCCCAAACGGGAATCTTGCAGCCGCGAAATCATGAAATATGCGAAGACAACTAGCAGCAAAATTAGGTAGTACCAGGGAAAGTAGTTACCGGTGCTGAATGTGCCGACGATCGGGAGAGATGGACGCCCGATCGGGTTTATGCCCGCTTCGCCGCCGGTGAGGTTAAAAGGTCGATCGCACCCAACGAGACAAAGCACCAATTCCGGCTTGCCCAAAACAGCAGCGACTATCTTCGAGATTGGTTCGTCGATGCGAATCGCGGTTAAATTTCTAAATACCACCGGAATAATTTCACCAAAGCCGAGGGTGACGATCGCCAAATAATCGCCCTTGAGTCGCAGTGTCGGAATACCGAGGATAACGCCGGATAGACCAGCTACAGCAGCGGCGATCGGCAAAACCACCCAAAAATTCCAAGCAATATTTACCTGTCCCGAAGATAGCAAAGCCGTGGTGTAAGCGCCGATCGCAAAAAACGCCGCATATCCCAAATCCAACAAGCCCGCAAAACCCACAGTAATATTCAAACCCAGCGCCAACATAATAAAGATTTGAATCTGTACTACCGTAGCAATCCAGCCGGTCTTAGCCTCAAGATCGATAAACGGAAACAGAATTAAGATAAAAGCTAATGTTACCAGAGTAGCCTGTCGCTGGCGTTCTCCCTGCAAACCCTGCAAAGCGCCCATTAACGTAGCTGTCAAAATTGCGATCGTCAAACTGCAAATTCCGTGCAGTAAAGTAGTCGGCAAATCCACCGCAGATTGACCAGAAAAAGGTCGAATCACAACTCCTTCGAGGACGCTAGCAACTAACAGCCAAACTCCCAATCCCAATCCGGCTAAACTGCCAATTGTCGCACCCATTTTCGGGTTGTTAACCTTCTGTTCCTGACCAGCCATAAAGCCTGCGGCTGTGCCCATCAGCCAGCCGATGACGGTGCCGCTCCAACCGCCGAATAGGATGACTGTCAAAGAGGCGATCGCTCCTAGAATACCACTAGATTTAATTGCTTTGATTATTTTGTTTGACATAGAAGAAGGAAGAAGGAAGAGGGAAGAAGGAAGAGGGAAGAGGGAGTGATATCAAATTGGGAGCGGCTATCCCTCGGTTTGAAACCAGGGAATATTTAATGGGGCTACTGTATTGCACTCAATTGAGAAGTGCTATGTTACAAATAAACATAAATTTTAATTGTATCTATCGACACAACATTAAGTATTTTTTCAGTAATATAACTTAGCACGATCGCGGACTATTTTTTATCTTGAATATAAGATAATATACTTTAAGCTTTTGCTACACAGGTGCACGACACCTAGCCTGCTTGCTCTTCTTACATAATTTTCCTGCCTAGTATGCACAATAATCCACGAATTATCCACTTAACCGAGGTTTCGGCGACCGATTTCCCCACTTCCGACAACTACAGGTACAAGTGCCGCGTGCAGATGCTCTCCGATGAGGGACAACCTTTGTTGCAAAAGGATTCCTTTAGCCGCAAGCAACCAAGCTGGTTATTGGATCTGAAAAACAACGGAGACTGCACGATCGCCATTACCCTATGCTACCGGGAAGGAGATATTACTCTGCCCTGGCAGGATGCCGCAACGGTCACATTGGCGACGCAGGATTACCTCAATGGTGAAACCAGCGCCGAGTTAGAATTTCCGATCGCCAACTGGAATCTAGCACCTCAGTTGAAGTTGAAAACTCGCCTTACCCAAAGTACCAGTGACGTAAGTAGCAGCACGCTGACGCTGTTGGGACATTCGGGAAATCGTCGCCTCCACGCGCCAGCAAGTCAGAGCAACGATCAAATAGAATTCGAGATGCCCGAAGCGGTTCCCCTCACACCGCAAGAGGAAGTAATTGTCAAAGACGTTTGGAACAAGCTGCGGGCGTGGAAAGAATTGCAAATGGAAAAGTTCTTGAAGCGCCTCTTGCTGGAGGCTCCAGAACTAGAGTACATCTTTGGGGATGCCCTCGACACCGTAAGCGACTACTTTTTTGAGTTGCTTGACTGTTGCGTACATCAGCTTCAGCCTTATACCCAGAACGTGATTTCGGAACCTCTGATGGGGGTGCCGGCAGAAAAAGGTGATAGCTTCGATAATGTTGAGGATTACGGAGCGCTGTTTGCCGATATGGGGATGCGTCCTCATCACTGGTTGAAAGCCCGGCAGGTGTGGATGTGGATGTTGCCGTCGATTCCGTACCTAGAAGAGTACGATCGCGAAAATCTAGCAAAAGGAACCCACTCCGCTGTTTACCGATTTTTCAACACCGATGTGATTGTCCCAATGGTAGAGGCGATGCGTCGCTACGAAGAGGCAATGCTTCCAGATGTCAAGCAACGCATGGCGGATTCTTTAACCATCCTCAGACAGAATACGCAGCAGATTGGAGAGGCATTTTTTCAAACTCTATTTGAAAAATACCCGTTCATGCTGCCTATTTTTGGACGGACAAACATGGATTATCTGTCCTTGAACCTGTTTGAGGTATTGGAATTTTTGGTTAACTGCTTCCACGGCGGCAGTAGAGACGAACTAATTCAAGATCTCCGCGTGTATATCTTTAATGAGATTGACACAGACGGGACTGGAACAATCTCTATTGAGGAACTCATCGATTACTCGCGCAAGTCCGGGCTATCCATCCCCATCAGCGAGTTGAACGATCTGTTTGCTCGCGTAGATGTCGATGGTAGTGGCGAGATTGACTTTGATGAATTTGAAGAGTTGATAGTCCAGCAGTTAGGAACCCAGGTGAGTATTGATGATATACCCTCCTGCGCCTATGCTGGTATGGTACAGGTATTGGTGCTCATACTTGAGAAGTATGTGCCAGACTTCACCCCTGAGTTAGGGCACGCATGGCAGACGTTGTTCGATCGCGTTATTAACGTGATGAAGTTGCCCAAGCTGAATGAGGAGCGATTTCTCAAAAAAGCCAAGCAGTATTTGAAGCAGATTGCTACCGAGCAAGAATGGGAACCGGAGGATCAAGCGCGGCGTTGGGTAGAAATCCAAGAGGAAGTGAAAGCCACAGGCACTTACACCCACACCTACGAAGAATTAGCCTATGGGGCACAGTTGTCGTGGCGCAATGCTTCCAAGTGTATTGCTCGAATTCAGTGGAATAATATGGTGGTGCGCGATCGCCGCTATGTCACCAACCCCGACGAGATGTTTCGCGAGTTAGAAGAACACCTGCGATACGCCACGAATGGGGGCAATATTCAAATTACGATGACCGTCTTCCGTCCCAAACAGCCGAAGGAACGCTGGGGCCCACGCGTCTGGAATTCCCAATTGATTCGCTATGCCGCTTACGAGCAACCGAACGGGAGTATTATGGGCGATGGCGCCAACTTTGAGCTCACCGCAGCAATCTTAAAACTCGGCTGGCAACCACCGGAACCACGCACACCCTACGACATCCTCCCCCTAGTGATTGAAGTCCCAGGAATGGAACCGAAATTCTATGAGTTTCATCAAGACGATGTACTGGAAGTGGAAATTGAGCATCCCACAATTCCAGAGTTCAAGTCCCTCGGCTTTCGGTGGTATGCCATCCCAGCCATCAGCAACTTCCGCATGGACATCGGCGGCATTACCTACGCCTGCCTTCCTTTCAATGGCTGGTACATGGGTACCGAGATTATGCGGGATTTCTTGGAAGATTGGCGCTACGACAAAACGGAGGACATCGCCAAAGTTCTCAAGCTGGATACCAGTTCTGAGCAAACGTTGTGGCGCGATCGCGTAGCATTAGAACTCAACATCGCTATCCTATACTCATTCCAAAAAGCTAAAGTTTCGATGGTGGATCACCAGACTGCCTCCAAACAATTCATCGCCCACGACTTGCGCGAAAAGAAAGCAGGGCGCGAGTGTCCGGCAGATTGGGGTTGGGTCGTACCACCCTCTGGAGGGAGTACCTGCCCAGTCTGGCATCACCAGATGCGCGACTTTTACCTAGACCCTGCCTATCACTATGGAGCCGATCGATGGACAGTGGAAGACGGCATTGACCTGGAAAAATTCATCACTACTACCGACGAGGACGACAACAAGCAAGACCGCATCCTGATTCTCTACGCCTCTGAAACAGGTACAGCCGAAGGCTTTGCGCGGAAAGCCTCCCGTCAACTCCAGCGCTACAAAGCGAAAGTGATGGCCCTCGATGAATACAATACCGATACCCTTGCCTCTGAAAAGCTCCTCCTAATCGTCACCTCCACCTTCGGTAATGGCGAAATCCCCGGAAACGGCCAAAAATTCCTTCAGTGGTTGAAGAAACAGCCTGCGGGTTCCCTCAGTGGGTTGAGCTATTCCATCCTCGGCATTGGCAGTACCGTTTACGAACACTTCTGTGCTGCGGCAATTTCGGTAGATAAAACACTCGCAAAGGCAGGGGCTAACTGCATTGTGCCGTTGCATAAAGGGGATGAAATTAAGGGACAGGCAGACACCTTCAAACAGTGGCTGGGACTCATCTCCCGCGTTTTAGGTGAGGATGTCACCTCCGCAGATGCCACAACCGCATCCGCCCCAAAACTCAACGTTACCTTCTTAAATGAGGCAGAAGCGGCAACCGTTGCCCCTCTAGCCGTGAGTGGAGATAAAGCCATCGAAGTTCCTGTCGTCGCAAATCAAGAACTGCTCCAAGAGGTGATTCCTGGTAGTCGTTCTACTCGTTATATCATGTTCGATATTTCCGATAGCAATTTGCAATACGAAACCGGCGATCACGTTGCTATTTATCCTTGCAATCCACCAGAATTAGTACAGCGGTTGTGCGATCGCCTTTCAGTCACCCCTAATACCTATTTCACAGCTAGTTACGTAACACCAGATGGCACTCAAATAGAAGACCAACCCCCCATTGCCGTCCCAACAACCGTAGGTCAGGTTTTCTCCGAAGAACTCGATCTAGCTTTGCGGGAACCCTTCAACGAACTGCTTACCTACCTGTACTCCGTAGCCCAAAATCCCCAGGAGAAACATCGCCTAGAAACCTGGCTGGAGATTCTCCGGCAGGTAGACGACAATGCCGACAGCGTTTTGCTCAAGAAAACGATCGCAGACAACTTCATGAGTGTTCTCGATCTATTTGATGAGTTTCCCTCAGCAGAGATTACCCTCGCCACCCTACTAGAGTTGCTGCCGAAGCAAAAGCCACGCCTATACTCGATTTCCTCCTCTCCCTTGCTCCATCCCCAGCACCTACAAATCACCGTTGGCGTGCTGCAAATCAAAACCGACGCAGGCAAAGTCCGTCAAGGACTCTGTTCCAACTACCTAGCTGGACTGGAACCCGGAGCGAAGGTTCGCATTGGTGTCCGTACTTCTAGCTTCCGTCCGCCTAGCGAACTCGATGCACCGATGCTAATGGTAGGACCGGGTACAGGGGTCTCTCCCCTGATTGCTTTCCTTCAGTACCGAGATGCCTTGTTGCAGCAAGGACAACCCTTGGGCGATGCTACCTTATACTTTGGCTGTCGCAATCACAGTGACTTCCTCTATCAGGAGCAGATGCAGACGTGGCAGAATCAAGGTGTACTTTCGGGCCTGGAAGTAGCATTCTCCCGTCTTGGAGACCAAAAGCTGTACGTGCAGAACCTCATGCAGCAAAACTCCCAGGATGTCTGGAAGCTGCTGAGTCATCCTAAGTGTCACTACTACGTTTGTGGGGATGCGAAGATGGCGGATGATGTGTTTGAAGTGATGCTCTCTATTGCCAAAACCGAAGGCGGTTTATCTCACATCGAAGCCGCCGTGTTCTTCGACAATATGAAGCAAGAAAAGCGTTTCACGAGCGATGTTTGGGGCGTGCAGTTGAACTTCAAACAAGCTATCAAACAGGTGCAAAAAGATAACTACTCTAAAGCCGAAGGGTGGCTAATTCGGGTGCAGCAGTCAAGTGACAGTGAAGCACCAGTCAAGGAATTGGCGCAACCGCTAACTGTCTAACATTTGGGACTGTTAGCATTAACAAAAGGAGCTGGAAGCGAGAAGACTTCCAGCTCCTTTTGTTAATTTTGTTTGAATTGATTGATATCAATTCCGGTTGCACCGGAATGATTGTTGACTGTTGACTGTTGACTGTTGACTGTTGACTGCTGCGATCGCTTCTGGATTTGCAAGCGTATATTTCAGGCGATCGCAAATCCGGTATGCTTGCGTACTTCAGGCGAATGAAACGCCAAAACAATGCAGTTTTCAGGAACACCACCCTCCAGTAATTCATCAGTAATGCCGTCTTCCATACCATCATAATGAATCCAGAGTTTACCGTTGCGAATTTCAACGTGAATGAGGCAATAGTGGAGTCGCTTGTGCCCCTCCCAGCCTTCAGTCATCAATAAAAAATCATTTCGGTCTTCGCTGACAATGACTTTGTTATTAATCTCGGCGTAATTGTAGGGTAGGCTGGCATAGTACGACAGGATTTTATAAATCAACTCACGGTATTCATCTAGTTTATCCATCTGGTAACAACCTCCTGAATAGGATCGATAACGATAATTTTCATTGCTCTATCCTCAAGTACGACTTGCACGATATCCTCCTGAAAGAAGCTGGTATAAATCTCTTCAGTAATGGCTAGGTATAGGGCGCGATATGGCTCTCTTTTAGAGAGTATTTTTAAGTACAAACTGTATTGTCCGATCGCATTTTCCCAATCTTTGACTAGAGACTTGCCGACAAAACTTTTGATTTCAACTGCAATTTTTTGTCCCTCGCGTTCGGCTGCTAGTAACTTTTTAGCTCCCAAATCCACAAACACACTGCGCGAACCAAATTGCAGAGTCAGAGGATCGTCTGTAATTATCCACCCATCCTTTTCTAAAGCAGTCCTTATTTGATAATGATAAATGTCTTTTGCCATTTTTTCAACCCTGCACCTTTAAACCTTCTCCTGAACATTCTCACCCAACAAACCGCCCGGCCGGAAAGCCAAAATCACCACCAAAACTCCAAACACCCAAGCATTAGTCCAGCGACTCGACAAATACTGATCGCTCAAAGACGACAACACCCCAATCAAAACCCCTCCTAACATCGCCCCGACAATATTGCCAATCCCCCCCAAAACAGCCGCCGTAAAAGCCCTCAACCCCGCCGTAAAACCCATCGTAAACACGATCGTATTGTTATACAAACCAACCAAAATTCCCGCCGAACCAGCCAAAGCCCCACCAATCAAAAAAGTCAGAGCAATAATCTGATCGACATTAATTCCCATGATTTTAGCAGCATCGCGGCTTTGAGCAGTTGCCCGCATCGCCTTTCCCAGACGAGTGTACTGCACAAACACATGAAGCAAAACCATTAATACCAGAGCCACCACCAACACAATTAAATCTTTTGTAGTAAATACAATACTTGTTTGAATTCCCATAGCTTTGAGAATATCAACTCGCGGCAACAAATCGGGGAAGCTTTTCGGAGCCGCCGAATTAGAACCCATCACCGGAATAAAAGCTTTCAATCCTCCCCAAAATAATCCCAGATTTTGGAAGATAAAAGAAACCCCGATCGCCGAAATTAACGGAGCCAAACGAGGAGCATTTCGCAAAGGACGATAAGCATACTTTTCGACCACAATATTTAGTCCAGCACAAAACACCGAACATACAACCAAAGCGACTAACATCACCGGTATCGCAACACTTAAAGGTGCGCCGTCTTGAATCCCAAAAGCCCCGAAAACAGTCAGCGAAGCAAAAGCACCCAACATATACAAATCGCCGTGAGCAAAATTGATCAGCTCAATAATGCCGTAAACCATCGTGTAACCCAAAGCAATAATTGCAATCAGCGCCCCGTTGACCAAACCCACTAACAACTGTTGAATCAACACTTCTGGGCTGCGGACTATTTCGCCAATAATTTTCGGTAAGTCAAATCCTGCGATCGGGCCTAACAACAAAACTATATACGCTACACCTATATATAAGAGAATACTTTTCCAGTTTTTCATAATTATTGGAATTGGGAATTGGGAATTGGGAATTGGGAATTGGGAATTGGGAATTGGGCATGGGGAAGTTCTACTCGTTCCCAGGCTCTGCCTGGTAACGCAGATCCGGAGGCTCTGCCTCCAATTTTTATACTAGAAAAGCGAGACAATCTTCCTACTAGAAAAGCGAGGCAATTTTCCTGGTATAAGAGCGAGGCAGAGCCTCTAGACATCGGTTCCCAGGCAGAGCCGGGGAACCAGTTAACCAGTCAACTGACAACAGTCAACTGACTAATTATTCAGTCTTAAGTGCACTCACAAATTCCCACTTACCAGCTTTAACAACATTTCCTGACATTGTAGTCAAGCTAGTATCACCATTAGCATCAAAACTCCAATTGCCAAGTACGCCGTTAAAATCTTTAGTTGCCAAAACAGCATCGCGGATAGCCGCGCGGTCATTTTTGCAAACCTTATTAATTGCGCCGATAATCACCTTAGCAGATTCATAAGCATAAGCTGCATAAGCTTCTGGTTCAGCATTATATTTTGCCTTGTAGCTTTCATACCACTTCGCACCAACGCCAGTCAATTCTTTAGGAGGCAAACCACCAAAAGTAGCATAAACTCCTTCAGCATCTTTGCCTCCGGCATCAATTAAAGCTTGTTCTTTAATGCCATCCGGGCCCATGAATTTGACTGCTTCCGGTGTCATCCCAACATTTCTCATGTCTTTAATGATTTGTCCAGCATTACTTTGAGTAGTGCCACCAAAGTAAATCATTTCTGGATTTAAAGCTTTGATCTTATTCATTAAAGCTTTGTAATCACTGGCTTTGATATCAATTCCTTCGCGGCCGAGAACTTCAATTCCCGCAGCTTTAGCAGTTGTTTCAAAGATGTCAGCAATACCCTTGCCGTAGAGTTCTTGGTCGTCTAGGATGTAGACTTTTTTAACTCCTAAAGATTTCGCCCAATTGGACGCTACAGCACCTTGAAGGTCGTCTGCGGGGACAACACGGGCGAAATTGCGAGTGCCTGTAGGGTAATAAACATTGGGTTCTTTGGCTTCGCCTTTTCCTGGTTTTGTCAAGCCCGGATAGGTCGTGGCGGGACTCACCATCGCTACATTAGCTTGGTTGAGGACGGGAATGGAAAGTTTTGCCGCACCTGAGTTGTAGTGACCGATCGCACCAACTACCGAACCATCCGCTGCTACTTTGTTAGCATTCGATGTGACTTGGCTGGGATCCCATTTGCCAGCCGCAGCAGTCGCGTCATCGAGAATCTCGTATTCGATTTTGATTTTGCCATCGCAGGCTTTAGAGTCGGTTTCGGCAAGGGCTTGTTTGACACCGTTGACCATTGTTTGAGCTTGACCCAAGGCGCTGCCTGTCATGGGGAGCATGGAGACTATTTTGACGGTATTTGGGTCTCCGGGGGTGCTAACGACGATGGGAGAGGCTGCGGGAGAGCTTCCAGGACTGCTGCCGGGGGTTGTGGCGCTTGGTGTTTGGGGACTCTGACAACTGGCGCAGAGAGAGGCTATGCCGGCGGCGAGGAGTAATGTCCGCAGCCCGCCGGTGTTGAGATTTTGTGTTGGGTTGGTTTTTGTGGATGTGGGACTTTTGCCCCCTGATTTTTCTGAAAAGTTCATAGGTTGGTTTGTTTGTTGCTTGCGTCTTAGCATATTTTCACTCTCTAAGTCTGTAAGTCAAGACTTAGCACAAGTTAAAAAAATTTGTCTCAACTGTGAATTTTAGTTGGACTGGCGTATCAGACATTGATGCCATCCCAGAGTTCCTCAATGGGGAATGTTTGTCCCGTTTTGGCTTGGTGGAGGGAGGTTTTCAGATCAGCGAGGATTTGGTCGTTGGAGTCGGTGTCTGAATCAAAATCTGAGTCGAAGTCTGGGGCGATCGCGGTTTGT
This sequence comes from Microcoleus sp. PH2017_08_TRC_O_A, assembly GCF_020738665.1. Classification (NCBI taxonomy): domain Bacteria; kingdom Bacillati; phylum Cyanobacteriota; class Cyanophyceae; order Oscillatoriales; family Microcoleaceae; genus Microcoleus; species Microcoleus sp. PH2017_08_TRC_O_A. The sequence continues at coordinate 70,122 of NZ_JAEQCE010000004.1, read as the reverse complement.
GTCCGACTGGTCAAAAATTCTAGGAATGTCAGGGTTTGCTCTAAAAGCGATTCAGGAGTTCGTTCGATCGCTTCTAGAAGGCGTTGTTTAATCAGCGACATAAGATGATATCTCAATCTAGCTCTTCTTATTTTATCAGTATGTGGTCAAGAGTTAGCACAAGATGCTCAGATATCGACAAAACGCATTCATTCCTCGTTGACTTAATTAAACAGAAATGGTTTAACAGATAGAATCATACGATCTAACTCTGTTTTGTTGTGTTTGAGAAGATCGTGCCCCCATAATCCATTCGTGTTATTATTGGAACAGTCATTTGCAAGGGCTTCTCCGATATTTTCAAAATTCTTTCTAATATCGCTCCTTAACTTCTCTGGTTCAGATAATACTCCAAGAACAAATACTCTATTTTCTAAATCCTCGGGAATCCGCTCCTTTACATAACTAAACCTATCTTCATAATTTTCATCAAAATCAATCAGCAAGACCATCATTCTTTCTTTCTGGAAATTTTTTCTTCATTTCAGAGGCATGATTTTTTAGGAATTTCTCCACAACTTTTTCCCAACCACCAGCAGGCCGCTCAATCTGAATAGCTCTGGAGTAAAGGTCTAGAAAATTATTAAATCCATTTACGATCTCTTCATTAGCACGGTCTTCTGGCAACACAACAACATGAGACTTGTATGGATTTTGCTTCTCTTTCATAATTCTATGTCGCCGCGAATCAAGGTATCTACAAGATCGCCACTGACAGGTATATCACTGAGCAACCTAACTAAGGTTGGCTCTAAGTGACTTTTTCGATCGAGTACAAAGGTATTTTCATTTGAAAACTTTCTGATTGCTTCTTCATTATGTGAGGTCGCTATAATCTGACCGCTATCCTTAAATGAGCGTCGTAGTGATGTAAGAAAATGTCCAACCTCTGACAGAGAAAGATAGTTATCAGGTTCGTCCCAAAAGCAAAAAAGTGGGCCGTAATACTTGTTAGCAGCTAAGACAACAGCACAAAGAAAAAAGCATTTCTCCCCATCAGATAAGTCTTTAAAGTCAACACTCAGATTGGCATTCTTTTCTTCAAACCGAACAATCATACTTTTAGAGTCTTTCCCGATTTGTTCATTCAGAAAATCCTGAAAGTCAGGCATAACTTCTTGGAGGTATCTGTAAGCCTGTGTGTAGGCAGCAGGGTAGCGACTGAGTAACCCAGAGAACCACTCCCCAAAATTTGAACCGTCTCGTTTTGGCTCCAACGTTTCCCCGTTAGAGTCTCCAGTCATCAGGCTTGGGATCGGGGCTAAAATAATCGTGCGCGCCAGCCAAGTCTTGAAAATACGAAGCGGATCGGTTTCTGATTGTTCTTGAATCACTGGAAGAGCAACGAGATGCCAATCCACCAGAAACTTAGCTTCAGGATTTCGCGGGCTGGTGTAATGAATAGTGACTTGGGCTTCCTTGCGAGAGTAAATTGGATTTCCTGAAATTAACAGTTGCTCTTCAAAAACTCGAAGCTCTCTAAAGTTTTCTGGTAATTCCAATGCCAGAATATATTTGTATAATTTATTGTCAAGTAATACTTCTATCTCAAATCGAATTGGAACATCAGACCTGCCTCGATTGAAATCTTTCGGGTCGATAAGACCAAGATGATTTTTATCAAAATCACGCATTCTGTTAATGCCTCGACCGATGTGTTGAAGGATTTCCAATACAACGCGGATGGTTGATTTACCTGCACCATTTTTCCCAATTAAAAGGGAGGATGGCATCTCTTTGAGAATCAGTTCAAAGTTCTCCAGGCATCTGAAGTTATGTACGTATAGTCTTTGGAGCATAGAAAAACGACTCCGAGGAGTGAAAAGTTAAAAAAATGGTCAGCTTACTTAACCAATATACAATATTTCCACTTCACAACACCTAAATAGGTTGTGGTAAATGTAGGCGAGTCACCCCGTACCTACGCCGGATGAAGCGACGCAACTGATCGGGGGATTGCCCCTACAAGATTATGCGGAAAATATGAACGGGCGATCGCCATTTCAGGTGTGATTTAACTCACATTGTCACAACTACAATCCCCAAATATCAACTAGACTGCGCCATCAAATCCGAATCCTTTTTTTCCTTAGACCGATCGACACTAAAGTCTTCATAGTACGATCGCTCAGTATTCACATCCCACAAATCGTGCTTTTCCCCAAGCAGATTTCTCACCGCCAGCATCCCCGTCAGCATAGAATGGTCTTGGTTGTTGTATCGGTGCATACCATTTCGCCCGATCGTCTGCAAATTCTCAATCCCAGTCAAAAAACCTTCCAAAACCCGCAAATGTCCGCGATATTCGGCATCGTAAACAGGATAAGCCTTCGGCTGCCTCAGCACCACCCCATCCTCAACATCCGCAGCTTTTGCCAAACCCAACTCAACCAACTCGCGAGTTGCTAACTCCACAAGTTCAGCATCCGACATTACCCAAAGTTCCTCGCCTTCATTGCAAAAATACTCCATTCCCAAACAAGTTTTGCTCGCATCGGGAACCAATGCAGCACTCCAATTCTTAAAATTCTGAATCCGTCCGACTTTCACTTCGGGAGAATGAATGTAAATCCAGTTGTCAGGAAACAAACTTGGGCGATCGACAATCAGCGATACAATCAAAAAATCTCGATATTTTAGCGATCGCGCCGCGTGCAACACTGGCTCAGGCGGCTGCGGTTTCATCCGTGCTACCAGCGCCGATATCGGCATACTTGTAATGAAATTATCCGCCGAATATTCAACTATTTCTCCGTTATGTTCAGCAGTAATAGTTTTAATTTTATTACCTTCACGCTCAAAGCTAATCACCTTAGTATCGAGATAAACTTTGCCGTCTTTAGCTTCCACAGCTTCAGCGAACTTTTCCCACATCATCCCCGGCCCCAAAGCCGGATAGTCAAACTCTTTGATTAAAGTTTTAGTATCATTACTACCAAACAAAGCATTAATTATTGCGGTTGTCAGTGACAGCCCCTTAATCCGTTGCGCCGCCCAATCTGCTTGAATTTCCGAACAGGGAATTCCCCAAACTTTTTCTGTATAAGTCTTAAAAAATGTTTTGTACAAGCGATCGCCAAAACGATTGATTACCCACTGTTCAAAAGTTTCTTCTTTGGGAAGCGGCCAGAGTCTAACTCTCAGATAGCTCAAAATAATTAGCGCACTCTCAATTATCCCCAAATTAAACAGAGTATTGAAGGCCCCGATCGGATAGTTAAAAAATTTACCTCTATAAAAAATTCGCGACAAGCGCGGCACTTTAATAAACTCATTTCCCAGTACCTCTTGCCACAACTGCTGCACCGCTGCAACTTTAGTATAAAATCGGTGGCCGCCAATGTCGAAACGATAGCCTTTGTAGCTTTCGGTGCGGGCCAACCCGCCAACTTTATCCCCTTTTTCGAGTACAACAGGGACGATCCCTTGCTTGACTAGCTCGTAAGCAGCCGTCAAACCCGCAGGCCCAGCACCGACGATCGCCACAGGATAATGTTTCACTCAGCCTACCTCCAGCCTTTTTATTGCACTATACAATTATTTATAACTTCTAAAATTAATATATGCACCAGTGAATACCCTGATAAAATATCGATCGGCTGGAAGTTGAAGGACAATTTGCCTTGATTTATTGAGCGGATACTGGCAACCTAACTTTGCCAGTCAACAGCTTTTTTTGGGATAAGTGACGACCCGTGCCGATCGCAAATGCCAGTCCGCTGTAAAAATAGAAAAGCCAGTGCCAAGGAATGGTTTTCAGCGCAAATAAGATACCGTGTTTTTGCTGAAAAAATCGATAAAGCTCTGAATTAATTGCTACTAAGGGTATTGCCAGCAACCCAGCCAATAGCAGAAAGTTCAGCGACCAGCACGTCCCCACCACTGCCAGCAGCATGGCATAAGTTAAAACTACACTAATTCGGTTCGATACTTGCAAGTTGAGGTCATTATTCAATTTGCGATCGCGCCAAATCAGTTCAGTCCAAGGCAGCGCTCGGTAAAAAAAGTCAGCCTTCACCATCCCCACCGCTTCCCAGCGCTTTAAATGCTTGACTTGCAATGTTTTGCACAATCGAATTTTATAACCGGCTTGTTTCAAACGGTAGCCCAGCTCAATATCCTCGATCGAAGCTTGGCGGTAACTCTCATTAAAGCCACCCATCTGCAAAAAAATTTCCCGGCGAATCACTCCGCAAGCGCCCCAAAAAGTCGAAGCTTCTTCATTACCTGTTTGGTGCACGTAGTGGTGGAGCAAGTTCCTGTACTGCGATAAAAAATCGGGATCTCCAGGAGCATCGTCATAGGAACCGATCAAAGCAGCTAAGTAGGGATTATTTTTGAACACCGATTTCGCATAACCCACAGCCTCAGGACAAACAGCGACATCAGCATCCACAAAAAACAGAATATCTCCCTTCGCAGCTTGCGCTCCAAAATTTCTGGCTCGGGCGGGGCCGCCGCATTCGGGAATTCTGATGACTTTGGCGCCGAATTCCTTGGCCAGACGCCAAGAACCGTCGCTTTCCCCATCTGCTACTACAATAATCTCGATCGGCTTCGGTCTAGCTTGAGCCAGCTTTGACAAACAGGTGCGGAAGTAAGCTCCCCCATTGTGGACTGGGATAATTACGGATACAGTCGGTTCGTTAGTATAAATCATTACCGAGTTTGTTTTGAATTGCATGGAAAACCAATGATTGAATTTCAATGCTCCTACTTTACGAAAAGTAAAATCAGCTCTACATTTTTGTTTATAACCCGATTTCTGTTTATCTTCAACTAATTTTTTTGCTGGCAATGTAGGCTGCATTGATCCCCATTCATGCCTGTATTCTAAGCCACATCTGGCTGAGACTCACCTGATGAAGACAACAGCTTTACGAAATCTTTATATATATCATTGTTTTTGTAAACCTTCTAAAAAGCCCCACCAGCCATTGTGTTTCAGAGTATTCCACCGCACAAGAATTTGATTTTTTTTGACCGTAACAAGTATAAAAAGCAACATATGATATACTGAGACTCTCCGGCGATCGCGAGTTGCCCAGTACAGTTGATTTTATATATGCGATCGGCGAGTCACTCCTGCACCAAGTCTGTATCCCGACTGCTGTGTCAATGCACATTTGATGAGTTTTGGCAATATATTTCAAATGTACACCTGCAAATTTTCGACGGTGTGCGATCGACCTTACCACTTTGTTAAGATACCATTAAATCGGTGCCTGAGAGTCAAAAATTTTACATAAAAAAGTTTTTATATCGCATGAACAACACCAAACACAATTTAAATCAGCCATTAATTTCAGTAATTATACCGGCTTACAATGCTGAGGAATTTATTGCCCAAACAATCGAGTCTGTGCTATCTCAAACTTATCAGAATATAGAGATTTTAGTTGTGGACGACGGCTCTACAGACACAACCGCTGAAATCATCAAATCTTTTGCTCAAAAAGATAGCCGAATCATCTTATTGCAGCAATCAAATGCAGGTGTAGCCGTCGCTCGCAACCTAGCCTATTTACACTCAAAAGGCGAACATATTGCTCCGATCGACGCTGACGATATTTGGTACCCGCAAAACCTGGAAAAACAAGTTGAATGCCTGACAAAATCGGAATCTTTTGTTGGAGTTATTTATTCCTGGTCATTGGATATTAACGAAGAAGGTTTGCTGACAGGTGGATTTTACAACTCAACGATCGAAGGATCGGTTCACGATGCCTTAGTTTATAAATATTTTATCGGCAATGCCAGTTCATCTCTAATCCGTCGCGCTTGCTTTGAAAAAGTCGGCGGTTACAACTGCAAATTCAAACTAGAAAATGCTCAAGGTTGCGAAGACTGGGAATTGCACCTCCGCATCGCCCAATACTATCAATTTAAAGTAGTACCGGAGTATTTAGTCGGCTACCGACAGATTTCCAGCAGTATGTCTTGCAACTATGCCGCAATGGCAAAAGGCCATACTTTGATTTTGGCAGATGTCCGGCGGTATCACTCGAAAGTTCCCGAGAAAGTTTACTGCTGGTCTAGCAGTAATTTTTACATTTATCTAGCTGTCAAAAGCAACCGCAACGGCAATTACCGGAGTACATTGTTTTGGCTATATCGAGCTTTAAAAGAAGATTTTGTGATGGCTTTGCTGCGTCATAATTTGTATTTGTTGTCAATAGAAAGTTTGGTAAAAATGATATTAGGATCGAGAAGTGAATCGGGATTGGAGTTGAAGCAAACATCGGATTCAAGTGCCGGGACGACAATTGCTGCGATCGAAAAGCGAATGAATATTCACAGAATGTTGCCGTCGCAGGTGTATGAAAGAATGCGGTTGAAGAGTTTGGGAAATCGAGCAGTATAATAATATCACTCTGTGAACAGATACGTAGAGACTGTACATCAAATTTGTCCGTAATCATGTCTTACTCAAAATCTGTCAAAAAGCACGCTCTCCTCGGAGTCCGGCCGGGGTTTAAACCCCTGCCTCAAGGCGAAAGTCGGTTAAAAAACGACTCAAAAACCAGATCGAAATCAGGTTAACTCCAGTCCTCTAAAAGAGGACTTTCGCTATGAGACAGGGGTTGAAAACCCCTGTCGTACTGCGAGAATCGCGGTGAAATTCTCTGACTCACAACAGTTAAATCTGTTCGATCGAGCTATAATCTAAGCGTGAGAAGCTGTAGGAGTTTTAGCTTTCGGCTGCTTACCATCCGGTGAAATAGATTCCCCTTCAATAAACGATCGCAACATCCAAGCCATTTGTTCGTGCTGTTCCATCAAACCAGTCAAAAAGTCGGCGGTTCCATCATCCTTAAACTCTTCACCGCACTGTTCGACGTGTTGGCGGAGATTGCGAATAATCAGTTCGTGGTCATCAACTAAACGCGACACCATCTCAGTCGCCAAAGGCAAATCGCCGATATGTTCTTTAATCGAACCATACTTCAGAAAACCCTCAGCAGTACCAATTGGGTAGCCACCTAAAGTTCTCACCCGTTCCGCCATAGCATCGATATTTACTGTTAACGCCTGGTAGTGTTCTTCCCACAACTGATGGAGCGATCGAAACTGCGGGCCTACTACATCCCAGTGATACTTTTTGGTTTTGATTAACAGCAGATAAGCATCTGACAGGTCGTGATTCAATAGTTCGATAACGCCTGCACGTTGTTCGTCAGATAGACCTATGTTTAACTTACGCATTGAAACTGTTCCTTAAACTCTTAGTTTCCATCTATTACAACAAATTTCCTCCGTCAAGTACATCAACCCAAAGGACGATCGCACTTTAGTAAAATATCTCCATCTCAGGTTAGAGTAATCACAATATAGATACCCTTAGATAGATGCAATGAAACTTTTTGTTCCGGGTCGCCTTTGTTTGTTTGGCGAACACAGCGATTGGGCCGCCAGTTATCGCCCGCACAATCCCGCTATAGAAAAAGGCTGTACTCTGATAGCCAGTACAAATCAAGGAATTTATGCCGAAGTCAAAAAACATCCGACACACTTGATTTTGCGGGCAGCTTTAAATGATGGCACAAAAATTGAAACTGCACTCCCGATGGCAAAAAATGCTCTGCTTGCTGAGGCCCAAACAGGAACTTTTTTCAGTTATGCAGCCGGTGTTGCCGCTCAATTTCTCTCGCACGGCTACGCGGGAGGAGTAGAAATTGACAATTATTTAACTGATTTGCCAATTCAGAAAGGCTTGTCTTCAAGTGCCGCAATTTGCGTGTTAGTAGCCCGCGCTTTCAATCGCTTATACGATTTAAAAATGAACGTCCGCGACGAAATGGAAATGGCTTATTTAGGCGAAATTGCCACACCTTCGCGCTGCGGCCGCATGGATCAGGGTTGTGCCTATGGAAATCGACCAATTTTGATGTTTTTTGACGGCGATCAAATGGATGTTGTTGAGCTAAAAGTTGCCAAAGATTTGTTTTTTGTCATCGTAGATTTGGGCGCTAGCAAAAACACTCAACAAATTCTGGCAAGTCTGAATCAGGCTTATCCCTTTGCTGTGACTGAAGTTCAAGCAAACGTGCAGAAACATCTTGGCGCGATTAGTTCTAAAATTACGCAAGATGCGGCCGCAGCTTTGCAGCAGGGAGATGCGGTCAAACTCGGCGAGTTGATGAAAGTTGCCCAGAGGGAATTTGACAAGCATTTAATCCCCGCTTGTCCTGGTCAATTAACGGCTCCAGTCTTGCACGAACTCCTGAATTGTCAACCGATTCAGCCTTATATTTTGGGCGGTAAGGGAGTTGGTTCTCAGGGAGACGGCACGGCGCAATTTATCGTGAAAGATGCAAAAAGTCAACAGCAAGTTATCGAGATTATTTCACGGAATTTTCCTCAGATGGAATGTGTGAAACTTACTATTAGTTCTCAGACCCATTTGCAGCCTGAAACAGAATTTAATGCAGCAACAACCCCAGAAATATACAGGCGGGACGCCTGTTCCACGCAGATAGAAGAAAGAAAAGATGCAGAAACCCCAGAAATATACAGGCGGGACGCCTGTTCCACGCAGATAGAAGAAAGAAAAGATGCAGGAAAAGCTTCCCGACTGCAAGTCAGAAAAGCCGTGATTCCAGCCGCTGGTTTCGGCACTCGGATGTTTCCGGCTACTAAGGCAGTGAAGAAGGAATTCTTACCAATTATCGATCGCACTGGCCGCGCTAAACCGATAATTTTGGCAATTGTGGAAGAAGCTTTGAGTGCGGGAATCGAGGAAGTTGGTATAGTTGTCCAAAAGGGCGATCGCACTTTTTTTGAAGATTTCTTTAAAACTGGGCCGTCTCCCGAACTTTTCCAAAAACTGTCTCAGCAAAATCAGGATTATAGCCAATATTTACAAGAGTTGGGACAGCGCGTTACAATTCTCACTCAGGATGTCCAGGAAGGGTTCGGACACGCTGTATTTTGTGCTAGAGAATGGGTGAACAACGAGCCATTTCTCCTGCTTTTGGGCGATCACATTTACTCGTCGCAAACAGAAAGCTCTTGTGCGCGCCAACTATTGGATATTTACTCGCAAGTGCAGCACAGCGTCATTGGTTTGAGGGTAACACCATCTGATGTAATTCATCACTACGGCTGTGCGGCGGGAGTTTGGCAGGAACAAGATGCTATTTTGTCGGTGACGCAAGTTTACGAAAAGCCGGATATCGAGTATGCGCGGCAGCATTTAAGCGTAGAAGGCTTGGCAGAGGATTTATTCTTATCAATGTTTGGGATGTATGTCCTCGATCCTAAAATCTTTGATTGTTTGGCAGAACATATTAATAGCAATTTTCGAGAAAGAGGCGAATTTCAGTTAACGTCGTGTTTGGATAAGTTGCGGGAGTTCGAGGGAATGGCTGGTTATGTGGTGCGAGGGCGGTGTTATGACACGGGATTGCCGGATGTTTACCGGCAGACTCTGATTGATTTTCCCATATCTCGGGGGGCGATCGGCTAATCAGCTTTCAAATTAGAGTTTTTCCCAGCATTCGCCTTTAGGTACGTAGTTGCGCTTCAGCGCTCTTTCATATATATAAAGAGCGCCCAAGCGCAACTACGTACCTAGATAGCTGCCTCATCAACTCTATTCCTTGTTTTTCCGTTGTTAGCCGCCCCAAGATCGCAGCAATTGTAACGACATATTACAAAATGACGCTAAAGCAGCATAGAGGCTTGACAGCAAAGAATTAAGTAGCTAATCTAATATACATACCCGGGTAAGTCAATTCACTGATATGCAAGAAAAGCAAAAAGTTACACTGTATCTTCCACCTGAACTGCATCGCCAGCTCAAAATCAAAGCCGCAGTAGAAACCGAACCGATGTCATCAATTGCAGAAAGGGCAATTGTCTTCTACCTAGGAAACCCCGAACTGGTTGACGAAGTAGAAGCCTCCTACGGACAAACCCACCGGGTGTACACTTGTCCAGAATGCACGGGTTCAGTAGTAATGCGAGATGGAGAACTGGCATCCGTAACAAGTCAGCCGAGTGTATTGGCTGAGCAGGATCTTCCAGTCAAGCAAGTGTCAGGCGTCAGTGCCAGCACAGCCCAACCGGGAGAGGAAGAATTGGTTCCCTGCTAAGAATGCCTTGCTTGCTCAAAAAGCCATAACTGGAAATCTCATTCAGCAATGGGCTAATGGCAGCATTGAGATTCAGCAAAGATAGCACCGTCTCTAGTGGGTCGAGGAATATGCAAGAAGAGATCAGTATCCTAATCCAAGCTCAATATCCTCTGATCTACCTCGTGACATCCGAGGAAGAGCGGTGTGAGCAAGCAATTTCCGCAATAGCTCAAGCTAAGCCGCAGCGCCGAGTCTTTGTCTGGACTGTAACCCAGGGCATGATAGAGTACGGTCAACCTCGTGCAAACACTCAGCAAAGCACCCTCTCGCCGCAGGCAGCTATTGAATGGGCGATTAGGCAGCGCGAACCGAACAACAACGCTACTATCTATGTATTCAAAGACCTGCATCCTTTTAAAGATGATGCAACCGTAACAAGGTTGTTGCGTGATGCGATCGCCAACTTCAAAGGAACACAAAAGACAATTATACTGATGTCTCCTTTGCAGCAAATCCCGATCGAGCTAGAAAAGGAAGTGGTAGTCTTAGACTTCGCGCTCCCAGACATGGCGGAACTAAACCAAGTATTGTCTAGCCAGTTGGAGCAAACGAAATCGCGACGCATTACCACAGAATCGCGAGAAAAACTTTTAAAAGCAGCCTTGGGATTGACTAAGGATGAAGCTGAAAAAGTTTATCGCAAAGCCCAAGTTTCCACGGGGCGCTTAACCGAAGAAGAAGTAGACATAGTTCTGTCGGAGAAAAAGCAATTAATTCGGCGCAACGGCATTCTAGAGTTTGTAGAAGAAGACGAAACCCTGGATGCAGTCGGGGGTTTAGAAGAACTCAAACGGTGGCTCAAGCAGCGTTCCAACGCCTTTACAGAAAGGGCGAGAGAATACGGCTTGCCCCAACCCAAAGGAATGCTAATTCTCGGCGTACCCGGATGCGGAAAATCGCTGATTGCCAAGACTACCTCCCGCCTGTGGGGACTGCCCCTGCTCAGGCTAGATATGGGTAGAGTCTACGACGGCTCGATGGTAGGTCGATCGGAAGCAAACCTCCGCAACGCGCTCAAAACCGCAGAATCCATCTCCCCAGCTATCCTCTTCATCGACGAACTAGACAAAGCCTTTGCAGGAGGCACTGGTTCGGCCGACTCAGACGGAGGAACCTCCAGCCGGATTTTCGGCTCATTCCTCACTTGGATGCAAGAAAAGACTTCCCCAGTCTTCGTAATGGCAACAGCCAACCGCATCGAGCGTTTACCCGGGGAATTCTTGAGAAAAGGTCGATTCGACGAACTCTTCTTTGTTGACCTACCGACGAAAGAAGAACGCCAAGATATATTCAAAATTCACCTGTCAAAACGGCGTCGGGAAATTTCTCGCTTCGATTTAGAGCAACTTTCCAATGTTTCCGACGGCTTTTCAGGAGCAGAAATTGAGCAAGGGCTAGTAGCAGCCATGTACGAGGCCTTCGCTCAAGATAGAGAGTTTACGCAGTTAGATATCATCGCGGCCATTAAATCTACATTGCCACTGTCTAAAACCATGACCGAACAGGTCAGCGCCCTCCGAGATTGGGCGAGACAGCGCGCACGGCCCGCTGCGTCTTCCGTCGCTGAATACCAGCGAATGGAATTCTAAAAGCTTTCTCCTGGTCCAAACAGGAGCAAAGGCTAGCAACAGCTAGCAGTTCGATTGAAGAGCCGCCCAGCGGCACCGTTAAATCCAGACCGTTGTTGTTTCTCTCTCAGTTTTATTAGGAGGAAATCCAATGTCTCACTTTAGCACTCTGCGTACCAAAATCACTGATGCCGAAATCCTGAAAGCTTCCCTACGTGACTTGGGCATTTCAGTCAAGTCAGAAGCTGATGTTCGTGGCTATAATGGTCAGCGCGTTCGCTCCGACATCGTGGCGACTCTGGAAGGCGAATACGACCTGGGTTGGTCTCGCAATAGCGACGGTTCCTTTGATCTGATTGCAGACCTCTGGGGCGTTGCCAAAAAGCACAATCAAACTGAGTTAATTAACTCCATTAACCAGAAGTACGCAGTTAACAAGACCTTGGCAGCAGTCAAGCAGCGCGGTTTGCAAAACGCCAACGTCAAGTTGGTAGTGCAAAATTAATAACTCTGCGTGTTTCTAAGCTTGCGGGTTAACCAAATACTGGTTAACCCGTTTTTAGCTAGTTCGGCGGGAATCCCCACACTATATCGTTTACAGATTGGTGTGGGATGAAAGCCCGGTTGATTGAGGTGGGATGGTTGACCAATCCTGGAGGGCTGGGAAACCATCACCGCCGAAATCAACCAACTTTTGATATGCTGTAAATACAGTGGGGCTGGACGTGTTCCTCACTATAAAATGCCGAGCGAGAGAAACATTTTGGAGTATCTCGTTCGCGAAGCGTTCCCGAAGGGTAGGAAGATCTTGATATCCGTAAGAGGACTCAGATGCCTACGCTGTAATCGTTGATTCAGAGTAGGAGCGTCACCGAGGATGTAGAGTGTTTTTTTTATCCGCTACGTACTTTTTTGCAAGCTTAAGCAGCAGCTTTTTATCTGAAAGTTGCTGCTTTTGTGCTTGACTAGCTAATGCTTCTGGCAAGTGTCGATCGTTTGTTGATAAATTTCAATCATGCGATCGACTTTGCGTTCCCAGTCAAAATGCTCCCGAACCCGCTCCCATCCCGCCCTACCCATACTCTGTCGCATCTCCTGCGACTGAGCGAGCTTCAGCATAGCGTCAGTCAGTCCCTTGACAAAGCCTTCTTTAGAAGCTGGTTCTACTAAAATACCGCAACTGGAATCTATATAATCCATCGGGCCGCCCCAATTGGTGGCAATGACGGGCAAGCCGACGGCCATTGCTTCCATTACCACGGCTCCCCCAGGCTCCCGCAAACTCGGCAGCACCAGTACATCGGCTTGTTGCAGTTTGAGAGCGCATCGATCCTGAGACAACCAGCCACTAAATACAACCCTGGCCTCCTGGCCTAAACGAGCTGTTTGAGCTTCGAGTTCCCCTCGCATCTCCCCATCGCCGATGATTTCCAAAACAGCATCCGTTTGAGCGGCGACGGCTCTGAAGGCTTCTAGCAGCAAGTCTACCCCCTTCCAGTCTGCCAGTCGCCCCAAGAAAACAAAATGGATTTGTTGATTAGGCTCCTTTGATGCCATAGATTCCGATCGCCACACCGATAAATCCACGCCGTTTTCCACAAGTTCGATGATTTTACCCTGCACCCCCGCCGGAAGTGCCTGCTTCGTGCGATCGTTTGCCACTAACACCGTCTCTGCTTTGATTTTACCGGGCAAAAGACGGTTGAACAAGTTGACGAACTGATAACCGATCTCGATTAAAATATCTACTGAACGGTTTTGGCGCGATCGAAATGCCAAAGGAAATTTAACCGCCGTATTCAGTGGCCCCATAACTACCGGCACCCCTAAGGCGAACATCAGGGACGGAAATTTTGCCGAAACTGGTGTCGGCTCGTGAACAATATCAATCTGTTTTTCGCTCACCAGCCGATCGACAATACCGCGCTGTAGCACTTGGGTGTATAGGTGACTGAGCAGCCCTAAAGTAGGCGCACCTAACCTTGGAGGCAAGAATCGCCCGCAATTGTTAAGCAGCCGATGCACCCATGTGTCGGGTACAAAGCGCATTCGATCGCATTCTTCTGGAAACAGCGCTTCGAGTTCAGCTTGAGTGCGCCCGTGTACCACTAACCATGTCTCTATTTGGCGGGATCGAAGTATTCGGAAGTAGTGCACCGGCAGCAATGACTCTCCACCGAATTTGTTAGAGGCATTTTCAGCAACAATTACAATTCGCATAACTTGTTTTCCACCCCATAAAGAGATTTATCTACTAAGCTGTTGTGCATTTAAATTGTATATTTCGGTTTGCGAACAAAAATCTTCAATCCGCTGCCCTTCTAACCCTCAATTACCATACACAATCTAGATGCACAACAGCTTATTTAGAGCGAGCGGTACTTTTAGCGTCAATCATTTTATGATAAATTTCAAGAATTTTTTCTGCCTTTGGCTCCCATGTAAATTCTTTCGCTTTTTCGATACACTTAGCTGACATAACTTGCCGCAAGCGATCGTCTTCGACCAAAATCTGAATTTTATTTGTTAACTCCTGAGTAAGATACTCTCTAGAAGTTGGCTCTATTTTAAATCCAGTTTCTTCAGTCACGTATTCGGCTATACCGCCATTGTTTGGTACAATACAAGGCAACCCACAAGCCATAGCTTCCATTACCACTGCGCCGCCAAATTCCCTAATCGAAGGGAAGCAAAAAATATCCGCTTGCTGGTAATAGTCAAGTGTTTCTGCTTGACCTACCCAACCAGCAAACTTAACTTTTTCTCCTAAGTTAAGCTTCTCTACTTGAGATTCTAATGCTTTTCTTTCTTGCCCGTCACCTACTATTGTTAATTGAACTTTTTCTTTAATTTTTGGTTCTAGTCTATTCACAGCTTCGATGAGAATGTCAGCACATTTGTAAGGAACCAATCGACCTACAAAAAGTAAATTTATCTGGCCACCCTTTTTTGTTTTTGGTTCTTGTTTTAAGAAACTACTGGCAATACCATTTTCGTAAAATAGTTGAATTCTCTGGTCTGGTATCGCAAACAAATCTTTGAGCATATTTAAGGTATATGTTGAACCTGCCAAAATTTGGTCTGCTTTTTTGTAAGTTTCTACATAACCTGGAATTAAGGCTCGACCAACTGCCCTCAAAAAGTTGAATTGAGCAAATTCTTGTTTGGCAGTTTCTTGAAAGCCTGGTGGAAAAGGAATGCCTCCATTGACTGGGCCTAGCAGAAAAGGAGTGTTTTGGCAGGCGCTGACTACCTTAAACGGATACCGCGGCATCATCGGGGTAATTGCATGAACTATGTCATAATCTCCCTTGAGAATTTTGGAGTGAAATTTTTGATATACTTGCTGATTAAATTCTTCATAAATTGGGTAGCTCAAAGCATTATACAGTGGCCAATTTATTTTACCATTCGCGGTAATTTTTTCTACTACTTTGTAATACTGCGTAGCAATCTTTCCTTCTTCAATATAAAAAACTTTTTCGTATTCAGGGTGTTTTTGAATAGCGGATTTATTTCTAGCATGGGTGACAAGTGTTGCATCAACTAGCTTGCTAATTTGTTCAACAAAATTGTACCCCACCAAAGGTACAGAAGCCCATTCAGGATTGCACTGCTCTACAATTAGTAAAACTTTTAATTTTTGGTCGTTCATTGGTTAGATTCCTTTGTTGACGATCGATGAATATTTGGAAGTTGAGTTTTGAAGAGATTAATCGATATTAAGCGTTTTTTTTTTCGATGCGAGAGTCGGCTGTAGAGGTTGATGGAAAAATCCGCCTCTACATCAACACCCGATTTGCAATTACAGGGGAGAAGTTGCAGAAAAAACAAGTTAAGTTGATGGTAACTGATCTACTTAGTAGACTTAGCACTCATTGTAACTTTCTCAATTGATGGGCTTGATGTCTTGTATTCGATCAAGTTGCTGCGCTGTCTGAGCAACCGGCGTTTGTAAAACAGCATCTGACCCTGCAATTGAGGAAATCTCCCCAACACGCAAGATAATGCGTAGAGAGCAGCATCCTTTGATTTTAAGTTTTGCTGCATCCGCCGATAGATGCGGTAGCCAAGTATCGGGTAGCCCCAAAGCAACAACAGGCTCCAGCCGTGCGTAACCCACGCTGTCCCGATTGCTAGCACGGGCAAAACGAATCCCCAGAACCAGATGCTGGTGCTGTCTTTGACCCAGTGGCGTTCGGGGGTGTTTCCGTGCAACCAGGAACCTTCGGCGTAGGCATGGCCTGCTCTTTGACAGCGCTTCCACCACTGGTCAAAACGAGTCATTTGGGCGTCGTGCAAAGTCATTTCTGCATCTAATCGCTCGATTTTCCAACCATTTTGGCGCAGCCGCACGCAGAGTTCCGGTTCTTCACCGGCGATCAGTATGGGGTTGAAACCGCTGACTTGCTCGAAGGCTGATGCCCGCATCATCGAGTCGCCCCCGCAGGCTTTGGCTTCCCCGATCGGGCTGTCCCACTCAATGTCGCAGAGTCGGTTGTATGGTGTGGCATTGGGATACCGCTCGCGGCGGCGCCCGCACACTACAGCTAATTCGGGTTGCGCTGCGAGTTTTTGCTGGGCAAATTCGAGCCACCCATCAACTATGGAGCAGTCGCCGTCTACGAATTGGACAAATTCGATGTCTGGAACTGCTTGTCGCAGGCTGGCAAATCCTGCATTTCTGGCGCGTGCTGCTGTAAAGGGTGTAGATAAGTCGAGTTCTACTGTCTCAGCTCCGAGCGATCGGGCTAATTCCAAGCTGCCGTCTGTTGAGCCGGAATCGACATAAACTACGCAAGCTACTTTGCCGATCGCTGACAGCAAGCACGCTCCGAGGCGAGATCCTTCATTCCGCCCGATAGCAACCAATCCAACTTGTTTCAAAGCTTACCTCTGGAATTCCACTTGCGATCTATTATTTTAATATTTTAGTAAAAGTCAAGCTAATTTCACAATATCTTGATTCCCAAACTTTTAGCGAGTGGCTGTAGTGCGCGTCAAAGCGTGTTTAGCTTATTATATATTAAGTCAAATCCGATCCAGCATTTTTATTTGAGAAGAGTCAACCATGCTAAATATCAGTTCTTTGTTCACCTTTTACTGTGGCGGTCAAGGAATTAGCCATACATTTTTGTCACTTTGTCAGTGGGATTACCCAGACTTTAAAACCCGCATGGTTGTTCCCAGTTGTGCACCGTCATATCGCGGGTATAATATGGTCGAAAGCGTACCCCCATATTTCAGAAGGGTGTACTACAGGCTCGGAAATTTTGCGCAATCTTCTGCTGAAAAGCGTTTTCTGAGAGATATCAATGATTTTGATGCAGTTTACTTGTGGCCTCGCACTTCAATCGAAACTGTTAGAAAGGTAAAGCAGCAGGGGCAAACACTTTTTTTTGAGCGTATTAACTGCTCTACTAAGAAGGCAAAATATATTCTTGACGATGCTTACGGTCGCTTGGGCATTGCTCCCCAACATGGAATTACAGATGCGATGATTCAGCAAGAAGATGAAGAAATGAGCTTGGCTGATTTCATTTTTTCTCCTAGTCCAGAGGTAAAAAAATCTTTTCTCGAAATAGGAGTTCCCGAATACAAACTGATGTCAAGCAGTTACGGGTGGTGTCCCAAGCGTTTCCCAAATATTTCGCCCAAAAAACAGCCATCAGACACCGTTACTGCGCTCTTTGTGGGCACCATCTGCGTCAGAAAAGGAGCTCACTTGCTCTTGCAAGCCTGGGAAAAAGCTGGCATTAAAGGCAGACTGGTGCTTTGCGGAGAGATGGAGCCTGCAATTGCCGAAAGTTGCAGCGATATTTTAGGACGCTCGGATGTAATTCATATAGATTACACGCTCAATATTGCGGGCGTATATGGCGAAGCTGACATTTTTGCCTTTCCGAGTCTCGAAGATGGTGGCCCGATGGTTACTTATGAAGCTATGGCTTACGGGTTGCCAGTTCTCACCTCACCTATGGGAGCGGGGGCCATTGCCCGGGACGGCAAAGATGGGATAGTCATAGACCCTTACGACTGTGAAGCTTTTGTTGAAGGCTTGCGAAAGCTTGCTTTGTCCCCGGAGTTGAGAGCACAGATGGGTTATAATGCTCGCCAGCAAGCCGAGGAATTTACCTGGGAAAAAGTAGCACGCCGCCGGAAAGATTTGATGCAGGAAAAATTGAAAGTTTAGGAATTAGGAGAATTATCTGAAAGAATCCTTGCTCTGCAACTTCCTTTTTCCTGCGAATATTTCTAGGAGTGCATTTTCAGGCTTAGGGTTTTTTGGGGATAATTTTTGCTGGTATTCCGACTGCGGTTGCGCCCGGTGGTACGTCGCAAATCACCACTGCATTGGCGCCTATCAAAGCATGATCGCCGATCGTTACGGAGCGAATAATTTTTGCTCCTGCACCGATATCGACGTGACCGCCAACTTGGACATTAGAAACAATTGTCACCTGTTGAAAAATCATACAGTTCGGGCCAATAGATGCCTCTGGGTGAATGACTATGCCATTAGGATGAAGCATAATGAGTCCCCCTCCTATCTGGCAGTTCAAAGGGATGTCAGTTCCAGCTACAATGCTCCAGAATATATGCTGGATTATGTTGAACCGGGATAAAAAATACCCTAAAATTCCACCTTGCTGCCGCCATTTTTGATAGTCGCGGATAGATTTTAGAAGTTGGCGACTGGGATCCCACCACTGGCAAAGTTTTTCGCGACTCCAATCTGGCTCGGTGGCAGAAACGACAGGTGTAGTTATTGATTGAAGCATTATTTGTGCAAGATAACAGATAAGATATACTGATAATCATGTGACATTCAATTATCAGTATACGATCGCTGGTTGGTGATTGACAATATTTATTTGTTGAAATTCTGTGACAATCCTATTTGAGTTGTAAGGTTTTTGTATGTTGCCAGGTTTTACTGGTAGGCACGGCGGGGTACTAACCTACAAAATGTTACAATTCATACAGAATTACTATATTGTCAACTTGTAATTATTTGGTTGACCGAGTTAATGTCTACTAACAAGCAGTAGCGATCGCTCCCAGCGTGCAACAATCACAATTGCCATAGAAATCCACGATTTCGTACAAGCATTTATCACTATAGAGGCGGTAGATCTCTAGTTTAAGTAACAGAAGAGACAGGTCACTTTTTTTGGTACTAATTTAAGGATTGTTTTCGACAGGGCGGGATTTGATAATTTTGGCAGGGATGCCAACGGCAGTTTGACCAGCAGGAATGTCTGATAAAACGACAGCATTTGCACCGATATTTACGTCGTCTCCCAGGTTGACCTTGCCGAGAATTTTTGCTCCGGCGCCGACGTTCACCCGATCGCCCAATTGAGGCGATTCTAGGGGTTTTTCCAAGTAGCGGTTCCCCAGGGTAACGCCTTGGCGGATAATGCAGTCGTCACCAAGAGTGCAGTGTCCATGAACGATGATAGAGCCTTCGTGTTCAATGACGACTCGGCGGCCGAGCTTGACTGTGTACGGCAAATCTATGCCGTAGGTGTTGCGGACTTTTCGGTAGAGCGATCGATATAGAATGCTCAAGGGAGCCCGCAGCAGTTTTGGTTCTACCTGCATTCTCCAGACACCGAATCTTTGAACTGCTACGGCGCGAAATCCCGGTTTTGTCCAATCGCGACCGTGAGCAATCCAGTCTTCTTTAATCTGCTCCCACAATCCGAGTGCAGGGGTTTCTACTTGATTTTCAGTTGCTATTAAATTTGACTCCGTTACCATAAGCTGTACTCAACACTCTGTTTTGTTTAAGTTGTTATTAGATGCCCCAGATATTAAGCTATTTCTCTGGTTTTTAGGGAGTAGTGCACCCGGTTTATTCACTCAAAAACACCAAGTGCTGCGGTGAATTATCTCAAAGAATTGCTTGAAATCCGGAACCCTTGTAGGGAGAAATTAAAATCAGACGATTCATTAATCTAATCCTCTTCTTTCCTTTGTTAAGTGTCCTCAAGTTGTCAACCCTTCGGCTTCGATGACTGACAAGCTGTCCCAGATCAACTGTCAACTGAAGCAATGTTTGGTTGGCCAGGATTAACGGGGTTTCTCTGGCTTTGATTTATTTACAAACACCTTTTAAAAAATTTTTGAATCTTCAATCTTACCTCCCTTAAAAAATACACTATTCATGATAAAATCGGTGAGCATTTTTGGCGGATCGCCGTCCGGCTTACCTTGAAGTACGCGGCGCACCCTCCAGGCTCCAAAGCCCGAAGCCCAGGTGACATCAGTTAATGCTGTGTAAACCAAGCCGTAGTTTTTGAGAAAGTACCTGCGCCGGGAATCAAACCAATACTGTGGGAGTCGCTTAGGGGGTTTTTTGGTGTCAGTCACACCTGAGCTTTGACCTACTAGGTGTACCACGCGACTTTCAGGTACATACCAGCAACTCCAGCCAGCTTTGTTCGCTTGCAGGCAAAAGTCCATTTCTTCGCAGTACATGAAATAAGCTTCATCCATCAAGCCAATCTTTTCAAATACTTCACGACGGACGATCATGCTGGCTCCAGCTACCCAATCAGTTTGACAGATTTCTTGGGAAATAGGAGGCGCTACATTCCACTTTGCCAATAATTTGGATAAAAAGCGCGTCCGCCAACCAAAATCGAGTTCGGTTAAGAAATCGTGAAACCGAAAAGCTGAATGTTGCGGCGTTCCGTCGGGGTCTTCCAAGCGGCTGCCGGCGATGCCGGCCTCGGGGTTGGAGTCCATGAAATCGACGAGGGCTTTTAAGGCACCTAGGCGAACTACGGTGTCTGGGTTGAGCAGCAGGAAGTAAGGGGGGGGATTGGTGGATTGCAGGACAGGACGTATGAGGGCGTTGTTGCCGAAGGCAAATCCGCCGTTGCGGTCTAGGGGAACGAAGGATGCCCATTCGCTCCAGCCTTCTGCTGCGATCGCGGCTGCTATTTGTTCGCTAGAATTGTCGCCTGATGCGTTGTCGGCAACTGCAACTCGCATACCGGGGAGCGATCGCACTTCGGTAACTAGAGAGCGCAAGCAGTCAATGGTTAAACCAGGGGTTCGGTAGTTAACAATGACAACCAGCAGTGGATACGGGTGATTGGACTCGCTGGCTTTGGACATAAGTGCAGTTGTTGGTTTAACAACTTTTTAGCTCAAGTTGTACCCCTATGGCAAGCTGGCGCGATCGCCATTTGAGGCATCGCCTACTTTTTTGATAGTTCGGGCATATTTTACAAAAGCGGTCACTCTTATTAAGCTCTTCTGTTGAAAAGCCTGCTTTACTGCCAAGAAAAACCCCAAAAATGCCCAAAAAATCTTCAAAAAAAGATTGTATATAAGGGTTTGAGTATTATTGGATATGTCTATTTATTTCCATAGAAGTGTGACAATCGCAATTGTGCAAGCTGGGGTTCCATTTCGGGGTCGTAGGCTCCCTCGCGACTGTTAATTAAATCGGCCCAAGGTAGGCTTTGAGTTTCAGCCTGCAATTTTTCCACCAAGTCTGCGACGCGTCCGATGGGTTTAGCGGGAACACCGGCAACTATATCGCCTTCTGCGACATCTTTGGTGACGACCGCACCGGCGGCGACGATCGCATTTGGGCCGATGGTGACGTTGCGGAGGACGATCGAGTGATAGCCGATAAATACGTTGTCACGGATGTCTATTTTGCCCACAGCATCTAGTTTGACGTTGTAGGCTTGATTGAGCATGGCGATCGCTCCGTCGTGGCCGATCAGGATAGAGCTGGAAAAGTGGACGTTGTTGCCGATGCGGACGTAGGAGGGGTCTGTAAACACCGTGCTTGGCAGGATCGTGCAATTTTCGCCGATCGAGTACAGGTTGCCGTGAAGGCGGAGAAATTGGGTGTACTCCTCGGAACTTGGCTCGCAGAATTTGACGTAGAGGCCTCGGAACTTGCCATAGCGCATGGCAAAGTGGCGAAGGATTTTCTGAAAGATTGATTTAATCATTTTCCTGAGCCTGGGTAGATTTAAGCCTATTCGTAGACATACTAACCGCTGTTGTGTCAGGAGGTAGATCTGACAATATGACAACGTTGGCACCAATGTTCGTGTCCTGCTATACAAATACTAGACAAGTCTAGACATTTGGTTCTTACTTCATCGGGAGCATGGGAGCGGTTATCCCTCAGTAAGCTTTCACGATGAAAGCCAAGCGCGATAAATTAATTGCTGCGTTCAAATCCCTGTCCATCGAATGACCGCAACTTCCACAGTTGTAAGTTCTTTCTTTTAGTGGCATATCTTGGGTATGTCCACAGCTTGAGCAGGTTTTGCTTGACGGAAACCAGCAGTCAGCAACAATTATTTCACAGCAAAACTTTTTAGCTTTGTATTCCAGTTGACGTTTGAATTCATGGAATCTAGGACTTACGCATTGACAAAAAGCATTATCTATGTACTCTCGGCCATAGCATCACTCTGAAGGTTCGCAAAAATATGCTCACGTATAACTAAAGTGAACATATTTCTTTGTACTTGATACCAAGTACCAATTATCTTTTCAGACCGCATCAACTCCAATTTAACAAATGCTTGAAGTGAACAAAATATATGAGTCTTGATTGCATTGGTATTTCTCACCATGAAACGACAAATTTCACAAACTTGTTTGATTGCTCTGTGAAAGTTTTCAATGCCCCAATGAGTATCATGAATCGTCACAAATTGACTTCTAGTTGTTTATCCGAGTTCTTCCGAGTTTGGTAAATATAAAATATAGTGTCTAGAGTCATCTTTTTTTAACACTTTCCTAAACAATTTTATAAATCCAAATTCTTTCAAATGAGTGATTATTCCTTCACCTGAAACCTCCATAATCTCTACTGCACAATACTTTTGAGGTTTACTGGAGACAGTTCTATTCTTTTTAACTGCGAATAAAAAACCCAATTTCTGGTTTCTGAGAAATTTTAAATTTTCTACCCCTGAATACCAACTATCACCCGTCACTATTTTTTTTCACCCCCCAATTCATGATTTCCGTCATCATTTCTCTAAAATATTGATTTTTTGTTTTTCCCTCTTCTCGATCATATATTCTATAATTGATCGGGACTGAATTACCATTAATGTCACTATAATACAGGGTGATTAAGTTTAACCCTATTATCGTTTTATGGTATTTGCCAGACCAAAAACGACCGATTAGTTTTGTGCTTTTGGGGTCGCTATAAGGTTTTTATATTACTGTATCATCAATACTCAGTATTCCTCCTTCTAAGGTGATAATATTCTGAGCTGTCTCGAATAAATCTTTCGGTTCATATCTTTCTCTTAATAAAAATCGATTGATAGAATCATGCGAAACATCTCCCAATATTTCTGCTAACCTATTACACCCCCCAAACTTTGGTTCTAAGAGCAAAAATAAAATATACTTTTCGGCGTTGCATTGTGCTGTCGAGGGTTTGGTAGTTTTTCTCATTGTCAAATACCTGGAAAGTAGACTACTCATATTGATTGATCGATTCACTATTTTGTGATTTTGTCAATGCGTAAGTCCTAGATATTGATTAACAAAGGCACATAGAGATAGGGTATCGATCGATTGCCCCGGCAAACGTTCCGGATTCAATCCCTGTAAAAGCCCATCCGTCAATACGCTATAGGAACCACTTGCCAACTCGTAGGCAGATTCGATCGCCTGGGATGCGGCCACAAAACAGCGACTAAGTAGGTCGGCACAAAAAAACATAACTATGTTAAGATAAGTAAAGAAAAAGAATATATCTACTGAGGTAATTCAATATATGGGTGCTAGATTAAGGGTATTCCTGACTCAACAGCAAGACAAAACTCTCTTAAAACTGAGAACTGCGGATGTACCACAAAAAGTCAAAGACAGAGCAGAAGTAATTAGATTAAATGCACATGGCTGGTACGTTGAAAAAATAGCTGCTCATTTTAACTGGACTCCACAAACAGTGAGAAAGGTTTTACATAAATGGTCGCATCTAGGCATGGAAGGGCTTTGGGAGTCACCTGGTCGAGGAGCCCTTCAAGTGTGGAAAGAGGAAGATATAGAGTTTTTAAAAGAATGCCTCAAAAACGAACCACGTACATATAACAGTCTTTAATTAGCCCAGAAATTAGAAAAAGAACGTTCTGTTAAACTAAGTGCTGATCGATTAAGACGCATACTAAAAAAAAAGGTTTATTTGGAAAAGAGCGAGAAAAAGTCACAAAGGAAAACAAGACCCCATAGTACAAGAAACGAAGCAATCCGACTTAGATATGTTGCAATTAGAGGCAGCGGCGGGAGGAATTGACTTAAAGTATTTAGATGAATCAGGGTTTTGTATGTGGAGTGAACCAGGTTATACTTATTACCCAATAGGTGAGCAAAAACGGTTAGAACAAACGAAACGGCGTGGTCGTAGACTAAGTATTGTCGGACTTCTTCAACCTGACATCAGTTTTGTCTACGGTTTGGTAATTGGAGGTGTCGATCGAAAAGCTTATATCAAAATTATGGAACTCCAAGCCCAGGAAGCTGCTGAGATTGGACGACCGAGAGTAATTGTACAAGACAACGGCCCAATACACCGATGCAAAGAAGTCCAAGAGTTATGGCCACATTGGGAAAAGCAAGGTTTATATATCTTCTTTTTACCCAAGTATTGTTCGGAAATGAACCCCATTGAATTGGAGTGGCAACACATTAAGAAAGATGAGTTGGCTGCGACATTTGTTTGATGATGAATTAGAACTCGCCTACGCCGTAATTCATGGAGTAGAAGCTAGAGGACAAAGGGGAAATTACACTACGCAACGTCTTAAGTTTAACTCCAATTAGGTAACTTAATGTTTTGTTACATAGAGTGGTTTTTTCCCGCCTACCTACTTAATGCTTTTGTTAAAACTCAGGAACTCGCCATGTCGAAAGGCTTCGATGACTTTGTTGCCAAACCGTTCCGAGAGGCAGTAATTTTCGAGAAGATGGCGCGACCTTTGGGAGTTCGCTATATCTATCAAGAGGAGTCGCCGAGGAAGTCCGAACAGGATGAGCCTGTTGTGCAACTGACTTCTGAGTCGCTGTCTGTGTTGCCGAGGGAGTCGATTGAGAAGCTTTATAAAGCAGCCGCTTGTGGAGACGAGCAAGCGGTAAGGCTGTTGATTGAGCGAGTTGCGCTGTCGCAGAAGCAAATTGCTGTGGCTCTGACTAAATTAGTTGACAATATGAGCTTAGATATTATCAGCGATTTGACTCAGAAGTGCATTTCGGCCGATTGTACGATCGCCCAATCCCAAGACAGTTCTCAAAGTTAACTCCCTGTTTAGAACCCGTACCTCATACCATTTTTCTAAAGATCCGATAGAGATCGAACACGACAAGACATTGTAATTTATACACTTTCCCTGTTTGCTAAAGTCTGTCATAACTTTAAAAAAATGGTATTAGCGCTCTTTCGTCACTTTCATGAGAGTAAATTCTCGAAGACACCACAGCAAAGGATCTCTTGCCAAATGCTCCCAACGCCAGCAAGGTGTTAGAAAATCGCTCCACAAAACCATACCAGATTAGCATTATCAAATTATGGTCAGATTTTTCCTTTCTTAGAGTGATGAAAGAGCGTTAGTCGGGTCAAGTAGCGATCGCGAGTGGGACTTGGGCGGTCAGCGCTTCATATTCGGGGAAAGAGTTTGTCTTTGGCGATCGGGAAGCTGCACCAACATCAGCATCAACACGATCGCTAGTACCGCCAACGCCCGAAGCTGTATTGCCAGCACCAACACCACCATCACCCGAAACACCCGCAGCAGAACCCCTCCCCGTTCAATTCACGGAAAGCAGCCTGACTCACTGACTTCAAGTACCCGATAAAGAAGCGACGGTCGGGTTTACCGTTGATATGTCCGTCAAAGAGCTTTCGCGGGACGCGAACTTTCCGCGATCGACGATCGCAGTCTGCTACTTACCCGAGCCAACAAGTATAAATTAATACCCTAAAATTTTTTAAAAAAAGATATGTGTAACAAGAAATAAAAATTAATAAATTTTTAAAGATCGAAAGTTTTTTTTAGCGCAAATTCAAGTAATCTGTATCTTGAGGTTCAAAACCAGCCAGACCTAGCTATTTTTAGCTTAAATGGCCGA
The DNA here is from genome assembly GCF_020738665.1 of Microcoleus sp. PH2017_08_TRC_O_A. NCBI lineage: Bacteria > Bacillati > Cyanobacteriota > Cyanophyceae > Oscillatoriales > Microcoleaceae > Microcoleus > Microcoleus sp. PH2017_08_TRC_O_A. The sequence continues at coordinate 44,240 of NZ_JAEQCE010000004.1, read as the reverse complement.
TTTAACTCAAATTCCAGGAATTCAAAGCCTTTGGGAAAAAACCTCTGGTGATTCTCAAATTTGTGTAGCGGTACTTGACGGCTTAGTAGATCGGACTCATCCTTGTTTTGCCGGAGCTGACCTGAAACGGCTGCCGACATTAGTCCAGGAAGAAGTTTGCGTGACCGGTGCGATGTCTTTGCACGGTACCCACGTTGCCAGCGTAATCTTCGGGCAGCACGGCTCGGAGATACCGGGAATTGCTCCTAGGTGTCGGGGATTGATAGTTCCGATCTTTTCCGATAACCGCTCTCGGGTGTCTCAGCTAGACATGGCTCGCGCGATCGAAACTGCTGTGAATGCCGGCGCTCACATCATCAACATCAGCGGCGGTCAACTTACCGAAATAGGTGAAGCCGAAGGCTGGCTGGAGAGTGTTGTGGAACTGTGCAGCGACAACAACGTATTAATTGTGGCTGCTGCTGGGAACGACGGCTGCAATTGCTTGCACGTCCCCGCAGCCCTTCCGGCAGTCTTGGCAGTGGGAGCAATGGACGATCTCGGTCGGCCTCTAAACTTCAGCAACTGGGGAGAAACCTACAGCAATCAGGGTATTCTCGCCCCAGGAGGAACTTAGATGTATTTTACGATCGCTCTCTAATTTTTGCGCTAAAAAAATTTATTTGACTATTAATAAAATTAATAGTTGATTTTTTCGCGAGCTATCTATACTATATATAAGTTAATATTTTCATTCACACTTTTAGAATAGCTAAAATTCGATGATGAAACAGCCCCGCCCTCTGAAATATGATTTTTATAAATTTTACTTGACAGATTTCAAATGTTACTGTACTGTTGTAAAGGTATAGAGATACCAGTCAAACGGTAAGGTACATCTCAAAAACTTGATAGTCAACTAGATGATCGGATCAAATAAACTTGTGACTAAGATTCTAAGAGTCCGTATATTTGGTCGTAAAATCAGTTGTACCGGGTACAAATAAATCTAAAATCCTTATCCTGCTTAGGCTTATCTATTTTAGACTTATCTGTTATTTAGGGAGATGTCTATTAAGTTTGACTCTTGGTAATCCTGAAATATCAGGGCTTTGATAACGATGGATTAACCGTTTTACTTCGTAATTATCCTTGCCATGCAGAACTACTTGATTCTTTTAAAACGATATTCCGGGCTATTTTTAGATAGCCAAATGGCTTATTTTTTATAACTTTGAGCCACTACGAATAATTAAATCAATTTAATTTTCGTCCCTGACTTGTATTTGATTCAAGAGTTTTATACTTCTAGCCTTGTAAAACTTGTATTATGGTTCCCCTAACTGTTCCGAGTCTTGTTAAATGTTAGATACATTAAGCACCATATCCCAGGGAAATAATAGTATTTGTATTGCCGTTTTGGATGGCCCTGTCGATCGGAATCATCCTTGTTTCCAAGGTGCAGATTTAACTTATTTGCCCACCTTAGTTAGAGGGGAAGCTCAAACTAATGGCAATATGTCCATTCACGGAACTCACGTTGCCAGCATTATTTTTGGGCAACCGGGTAGTTCGGTGCAGGGAATAGCTCCCCGATGTAAGGGAATAATAGTGCCGATCTTTGCCGACGATCGCCGCAAGACATCCCAGCTAGATTTAGCTCGGGGAATCGAGCAAGCGGTCAATGCAGGAGCACACGTTATTAACCTCAGTGGGGGTCAACTGACCGACTTTGGCGAAGCTGATGGGTGGCTGGAAAATGCGGTTCGTCTGTGTCGAGAAAACAACGTCTTGCTCGTTGCAGCGGCTGGAAATAATGGTTGCGATTGCCTGCACGTACCCGCAGCGTTGCCCGCAGTGCTAGCAGTCGGGGCGATGGATGCAAATGGCAAACCCTTGGGATTTAGCAACTGGGGTGAAACCTATCAAAACCAAGGTATTCTTGCCCCCGGCGAGGATATTTTGGGGGCTAAACCCGGTGGTGGCACCGACCGTCTCAGCGGTACGAGCTTCGCCAGTCCGATTGTCTCAGGTGTAGCAGCCGTGCTGCTGAGTCTTCAGCGGGAGCGGGGAGAAACCCCCGATCCACACAAAGTTCGTCAAATACTGTTGCAGAGTGCTTTACCCTGTGACCCTGACTTGCCAGAAGAAACCAGGCGGTGTCTGACAGGCAAACTGAACATCCCTGGAGCAATAACGTTACTAAAAGGAGGAAATATGGCTGAGGAATTTACATCAGTGAATGCATCAGAAATAGAAGCTGCTGGCTGCGGTTGTGATGGCAGCCCAAGCAATACGGGTGAAGCGATCGCCACCGCGCAAGGGCAATCGCCTCAAACCTCGGTTGCAACAGCAGCCACTGCGACTGCTGGGGCTGTCCCCAGCAACACCCCAAACTTGCAAGATTTGATTCAATCGTTTCCCACTGCTACAACCCAACAACCAATGATGCCAAATTTAACTGCTAATTCCGTCACCGCCAGCCAAGCCCCCAGCGAAGTCGCTGACATGGGTCAGCTTGTCTATGCCCTAGGAACCCTCGGCTACGACTTTGGAAGCGAAGCTCGTCGGGACTCGTTCAAACAACTGATGCCCCCTTTTAACTTTGGGACAACGATGGTTCCGGCGAATCCCTACGACGCCCGTCAGATGGTGGATTACCTGGACGCCAATATTTCTGAGTCGCGCTCGCTTATTTGGACGATTAATATTGAACTGACCCCGGTCTATGCGATCGATCCTATGGGTCCCTTTGCTGCCGAGTCCTACCGGGCTCTCCACGAACTCCTCGCTGGTCAAATTCAACCCGAAAACGATGCCGAATACGTCGAGCGCGTCAGCATACCGGGCATCTTGACCGGGCGTAAAGTCAAACTATTCTCCGGTCAAGTTATTCCGGTAATTGAACCCCAAAGCACCCGTGGCATCTACGGCTGGAAAGTCAACAACTTGGTCACTGCCGCGATGAACGCGGTACAAGCTGAAGACGGCACTGCTGACGAAGACCGCATCCGCAAAACATTAGATGGCTTCCTCAACCGCATCTACTACGACCTCCGCAACTTGGGAACAACCTCCCAGGACCGCGCCCTCAATTTCTCCGTTACTAATGCCTTCCAAGCCGCCCAAACCTTCAGCGAAGCGGTTGCTGTTGGCATGGAACTCGACAGCGTTACGGTTGAGAAAAGTCCCTTCTGTCGCATGGATAGCGACTGCTGGGATGTGAAATTGAAATTCTTCGACCCTGAAAACAGCCGTCGTGCCAAGAAGATTTTCCGCTTCACCATTGATGTAAGCGATTTGATTCCTGTTACTTTGGGCGAAGTTCGTTCTTGGTCTTCACCGTACTAAAAGGCAATACAATTGGGGTGAGAGTGCCACAATAAAAACCACTCTCGCCAAGAGAGCTAAATTTGTTCAACCTATCCATACGGATAATCTTCAACCATGCGACTTCCTTTATTGTCTCCCCCCGTCAAACGTCCCCATTTCATCCAGCCTGCGCTGTGCGTAGATGTGGAAAATGGTAATCCCGATGATTTGGTGCATATTCGGATGGATCTGCTCCACGGCGCTAACTATAACGATCCTTCAGCCTATGCCAACCGCAGTTTCAACCAAGTGATGCACTCTAGTGCCAGCCAGAGTTCAGCCAGCCAGGGCTGGGGTGGCTTTGGGGGCATGGGACGATTCTATTAACGACCCACTAGCAGCTAATCACGAGGCCTCAGCCAAAAGGTTTTTTACGGGCATTGGTTGATACACAGTATTTGTTAGCAAATGTTAGCGAAAACGTACCGGAAACAAACTATGGATACGAATAAAACAGTAACAACAGCCTCGGAAGTCTCCTCCACCCCTAAACCGAAAAAGTACCGGAAACAAACTATGGATACGAATAAAACAGTAACAACAGCCTCGGAAGTCTCCTCCACCCCTAAACCGAAAAAGTCCTACGTCCCCACTAGCCAGACTGGGCTGCAAGATTATTCCTACTGGTGCGAATACGTCAAAAAACATGCCAAAGCGCCTGATCCTCAGAGCAAGCCTTTCCGACGGGGTCGCATTTGGACATAGTTGCTGCCTCTTCTGTACTTTTCTCTACTAGAGTTTCCTTATGCCGAAGTCAACTAAAAACGCGCCGCCATCTGTAGACCTGTCAACCGTGCCAGTTGCTCAGTTTGACGGCGAGAAAGACTACATTGAAGTGGGCTTTCAGGGAGCTTTTAACCCGCCGTAATTCACGGTTGAATGCTGGGCAAAAGTCACAGGCGGACAAAGGTCGTGCCTCACGCCCGTTACCTCCAGGCGTGAGGCACTACACTGCCACGTTAAGTTTATTATTCAGAATATTTTTTCGTTTGCCATGCACAATAATGTTATTAATCCTAGCGTTTCTCTTCAAGAGAACAAGACATCAAAGAACGAAATACTTCGCACTCTGTATAATGACAATCCCCTTAACCTAAGTGTGAAACTTCCTGAGGAAATAGCTAGAGCGCACAATCTTGGTCTAGCCATTCGCGCAGGAATACAACCTGAAGACTATATTTTTGATGCTGGTTGTGGGATGGCAATCCCTGCAATTCATATAGCTCAATCATTGCCTAGAACGTGTTTTGAGGGGATTGCTATTTCTGAAGTGGAAGTGGCAGAAGCCCAAAATCGGATTGCCAAGGCTAACTTGGTTGATAGAATACGGGTTCAAGTAGGGGATTTTCATGCTCCCCCCTTTCCTGACGAAGTCTTTGATGTGGCGTTTTTCAACGACAGCATCAAGTATTCCAATCCGTATTCCCAAGTTCTTGCAGAAGCCAATCGCGTACTCCGTCCTGGAGGAAGTCTATACATCGCCGGTCTTTTTGTTAAAGAGTCCCCTCTGTCATCCCTAGAACAACAGTCACTCAATAAGGCAAAAGAAAAATCGGGAGTACTGTATGGTAGCAATATTATTTCTCTCAAGCCAATGATGGAATTTGTTGAGCAGGCGGGCTTTCAAATTCTTGAGTATGACGACAAACAAGCTGTTAAGATGCCTGGATTTGCCCTGTTTATGGATCAGGCTAATCATTTATATCCTAACATTCCTTTGATTTGTGCTGATATTAAAGCAGTAAAACCTATAAGTAGTAAAGTTAAAAATTCCCTGCAAAAACAAGTCAAAACTGGACAAAATAATCTTTATAATTTGCCAGACATCATTCAATCCTTACCGAAAGAGTCTGTAATTGCGAACCTTACTGTTGATTCCATCATTGCTAGCGAAGCCCCAAGTCAAATACCTGACCTCGGTCAAGTCGTCTATGCTTTAGGAAGTCTAGGCTATGACTTTGGGACAGAAGCCCGTCGGGACTCGTTCAAACAACTCATGCCTCCCTTTGACTTTCAGGGAACCCGGGTTCCAGCGAACCCCTACGATGCCCGTCAAATGGTGGATTACTTAGCAGAGAATATGTCTGAAGCGCGATCGCTGATTTGGACACTCAACATTGAACTGACTCCAGTTTATGCGATCGCCCCCACCAGTCCCTTTGCTGCCGATGCTTACCGCGCCCTCCACGAACTACTATCTGGTCAAATTCAAGCTGAAGGGGATGCTGAATATGTTGAGCGCGTCAGTCTCCCTGGCATTTTAACGGGCAAACAAGTGAAGCTCTACTCTGGCCAGGTGATTCCAGTGCTTGAACTCATCGGCACTCGCGGTCTCTACGGTTGGAAAGTCAACAACTTAGTGAATGCTGCGATGGCAGCAGTTCAAGCGGAAGGCACAATGGCTGACGAAGGTCGCATTCGCCAGACCTTAGATGGCTTCCTCAACCGCATTTACTACGATTTACGCAATTTGGGAACAACATCCCAAGATCGTGCCCTCAACTTCTCTGTGACCAACGCTTTCCAAGCTGCTCAAACCTTCAGCCAAGCGGTGGCGGTGGGGATGGAACTGGACAGCATTACCGTTGATCAAAGTCCCTTCCGCCGTATCGATAGCGATTGTTGGGACGTGAAGTTGAAGTTCTTCGACCCCGAAAACAGCCGCCGTGCTAAAAAGATTTTCCGGTTTACTGTTGACGTGAGTGATTTGATTCCGGTTACCTTAGGCGAAGTCCGGTCTTGGTCTTCTCCTTACTAAGGAACAGCCAAATATTCGTGGAAGTACCACAACAAAATGTAAAGAGTGCTTCCTTTGCCTTTGTCAAAACTTGCTTAACTTATTAGTTACAAGCCTTAGCCCTATGCAACCAACCATGCTCCAAATTAAACCCCACTTTCATGTCGAGGCGATCGAACCCAAGCAAGTGTATCTCCTTGGCGAACAGAGCAACCACGCCCTCACTGGGCAACTCTACTGCCAGATTGTGCCCCTCTTAAACGGGCAACACACCCTGGAGCAGATTGTCGAAAAACTTGATGGGGAAGTCCCGGCAGAATATATTGACTATGTACTTGATCGCCTCGCTGAAAAAGGTTATCTGACTGAGGCAGCCCCGGAACTGTCCTCGGAAGTGGCGGCATTTTGGAGCGAGTTAGGGATTGCACCCCCCGTGGCAGTCCAGGGGCTACAGCAGGCGGTGACGCTAACAACGGTGGGCGAGAACATCAGTGAAGTCACCCTTGCTGCCCTCGCTACTGCCCTGCGGGAGATGGGCATTCATGTCCACACTGCAAATGAGGATAGCCCTTCAGCCGTCCTTAATGTCGTCTTGACCGATGACTATTTGCAGCCGGAACTAGCCACCATCAACAAGCAGGCTTTGGAGAGTCAACAAACTTGGTTGCTCGTAAAGCCCGTGGGGAGTGTACTCTGGTTAGGGCCGGTGTTTGTTCCTGGAAAGACGGGGTGTTGGGGCTGTATGGCTCATCGGTTGCGGGGGAACCGCGAAGTTGAGGCATCGGTGTTAGTGCAAAAACAAGCCCAACAGCAGCGTAATGGTCAAAACGGGCGTGCGATGGAATGCCTGCCCACAGCACGAGCAACGCTGCCTTCGACCCTGCAAATGGGGTTACAATTTGCCACCACTGAGATTGCCAAGTGGATTGTCAAGCACCACGTCAATGCCGCTGCACCGGGAACTGCTCGCTTCCCGACATTGGATGGCAAGATTATCACCTTCAATCAGACGATTCTGGACTTGAAAAGTCATATCTCGATCAAGCGACCGCAATGTCCCACTTGTGGTGACTCCACAATTTTGCAGAAACGAGGGTTTGAGCCACTGAAGCTGGAGTCGCGCCCTAAGCACTTCACCTCAGATGGCGGTCACCGTGGAACTACGCCAGAACAAACGGTGCAGAAATACCAGCACTTGATTAGCCCCATCACGGGCGTAGTGACGGAACTGGTGCGGATTTCTGACCCGACTAACCAGTTGGTACATACCTACAAGGCGGGGCATAGCTTTGGTAGCTCCACCTCCCTGCGGGGTCTACGCAATACCCTGAAACACAAGAGTTCTGGTAAAGGTAAAACCGACAGCCAATCGCGGGCAAGTGGTTTGTGCGAAGCCGTAGAACGCTATTCGGGTATCTTTCAGGGCGACGAACCCCGTAAACGGGCAACCCTGGCAGAACTAGGAGATTTGGCAATTCATCCAGAGCAGTGCTTGCACTTTAGCGACGAGCAGTATGCCAATCGGGAAGCCTTGAACGCTCAAGGTTCATCGGCTGCCTATCGCTGGATTCCCCATCGGTTTGATGCCAGTCAAGCCATTGACTGGACGCCGGTGTGGTCGTTGACCGAGCAGACGCAGAAATATCTACCCACTACCTTTTGTTACTACAACTATCCGATGCCAGACGATTCTCGCTTCTGTAAGGCAGATTCCAACGGTAACGCAGCAGGCAACACCCTGGAAGAAGCCATCTTGCAAGGGTTCTTTGAACTGGTGGAGCGGGATAGTGTAGCAATGTGGTGGTACAACCGCCTCAGTCGTCCGGGAGTAGATCTGGGCAGCTTCGATGAGCCATATTTTGCCAAATTGCAGCAGTTTTACCGGGAACTGAACCGGGAACTCTGGGTGATTGATTTGACCGCTGACTTTGGGATTCCGGCGTTTGCGGGGCTATCGCGTCGCACGGTAGGCAGTTCAGAGCGGATATCTATTGGTTTCGGAGCGCACCTTGACCCGACGATTGCCATCCTGCGCGCTCTCACTGAGGTCAGCCAAGTTGGGCTGGAACTGGATAAAATTCCAGACGATCGGCTCAACGGCGAGTCAAGGGACTGGATGCTGGGCGTAACTTTAGAGACTCATCCTTGTTTGGCTCCAGATGCCTCGCAGCCGATGAAAACTGCTAATGATTACCCAAAGCGCTGGAGCGATGACATTCATGTAGATGTGATGACCTGCGTGGGGATTGCAAAAGCGGTAGGGCTAGAAACATTGGTGCTAGACCAGACGCGACCGGACATTGGCTTGAACGTGGTCAAGGTGATTATACCGGGAATGCGAGGTTTATGGTCGCGGTTAGGACCAGGGCGAATCTACGATGTGCCGGTGAAGCTGGGGTGGCGAACCGTACCCTCGGCTGAGGCAGAGATGAACCCTATCAATATACCGTTTTAAGTCTTTTTAAAGTTTGCGGACGACGGGCTTCGCTACATACCAGATGTCGTCCTAATAAGCTTCTTTCCAAGGAAGAAGAGGATTGGCCCACCTCAACGGGTCAAAAAACCAAACAACCAATTGAGGAAATTACTCATGGATAAAAAGAACATTCTCCCCCAACAAGGCGCACCCGTCATCCGTATGACTGCTGGCCAACTTCCTAGCCACTTAGCCGAACTCTCGGAAGAGTCTCTCGGTGGTAATGGTGCAGAAGCCTCTCACTGTGTCACTATCTGCGCCTTCGATGGTGCAGAAGCCTCTCACTGTGTCACTATCTGCGCCTTCGATGGTGCAGAAGCCTCTCACTGTGTCACTATCTGCGCCTTCGATGGTGCAGAAGCGTCTTTCACTGTCTGCGCGTGCGCCTTCGACGGTGACGAAGCATAAGGATAGCCTATACCAAATCTGTGAGAATAGGGTCTATCTGACTGATTAACCTATCTCAACCGGATTTAGTGTATTCGTTTATTTGAGAAAACGAGGTTAAAGATGTTGAGTCGCACTCCAAGCTTTTTCCTAGATTGGGTAAGCTTTTCTCATCTACCTCGTTTTCTTTTAATTGGATTTTTAAGTTCTCATTGTACCCAATTTGACACGACTTCCGCAGCCACAGCACCCGTACAGGAAATCCCCTTGCTCTCTCTGCCTGAGCCATCGTACTTTTGACTGGCGGCAAAGCGGTGTATCAGTTGTTGGGGTAAAGCCCGCTCGGTTCTAGGGACTAAAACCCAACAACAAACCTACTGGAAATGACCCTAACTTCTATGCTGAAAAATAATCATCTCAAAGCCCGTCGTCTTCAGTTTTTGCGAGGCCATCAAGAGGCTTTTGATGTGGAGCCAACCTTTATGCTTTCGCTATTTGAAGAAGCAGTCCTTGGCATAGAAGGGACTTGTGGTGTTGAATCTCAATGTAATGTGGAAAAAGCTCAACTATTTGCAATTGATTTTCAGGTTTCTAATGATGAAGGACGTACTTGGCCAATGTCTTTGACCCATGCGGTCAAGTTTATGGATAAAATTGAAAGTACAGTAGGTGTTCGACTCAATCGTAATTTGCTGGAGCAGTTTGCCACATTACACCTTGGCTCCCATAAAATACATGACAACACGGTAGGAATTGACCTAAGACCTAGAAATGATGATTCTTGTATAAAAGTATATCTGCATCTTGCCCCAGAAGAAGATCCTGAAGAATTAGTCAAAACAGCACTCGAACTTGATGGGGGTAGCTATTCACCTGAACTAATACAGGTTTTACTCAAAAGCACTATTGTAATAGGGTTTAATCTTTTCTTAAATGGCTACAGTGATATTGAGTTATGGGCTACTTCTCCGGGAGAACAATATGAAGTAACTAATTCAGATAAAGGCAAATATTTGAAGCACTATATACAGAGAATTTTTTCACCAAAAATCAATTATTTATTTCAAGAATCTACTTTCTTAGTAGTTGTTTTTTCTAAAAATGTAGAGCCAATTCTCATGTTTAATTATGAGGATATTAAAGAGATACCCAAGAATTTCTTGTTTAACACTTTAGGGGATAGAATCTACAGCTTTTGTCAGGGTCAAGATTGTATGACTTATGCTGGAGTATCTGTCACAGAGCGGGAATTGGAAAAAGACAGGTTAGAAAACTTTAGTATTTTTTATAATCAACGGGATGAATGTCAACCTTTGTTGCATATTAAAAAACGCAAAGATTAGTTAGTCTTCTCCCCCTCTCCCCGTCTCTACTTTAGTTATGCTTACTGCCTAAGAATATGGGAATAGAATTTAACCATTTATATGTTACTATCGACCCAGAAACCCTAGATTCAATCGACCAATCAGAGTTTATTAGCCAAGAATTATGCACAATCTCCAGAGATACTGTAAAAACTGATACAGAAAGCTGGACGGGAATTTATCACAGGGGAAAACATTTCTATCTAGAGCTTTTTCCTCCAGGCGGTGGTGAAGGGTTAAGGGAAGGCTTTTCCGGTATTGGTTTCAATAGTCAACAAGCAGGAGAGATGGATATTGTCAAGGAAAAGCTAAAATCCTTATTAGGAGCTAAAGAAATACTTTCTGATTTGCAAGTTCGTCAAACCGAAGATGGAAAAGTTCCCTGGTTTCATTATTTGTCCATCAATCCAGTAGAGAGAGAAGCTTTTGCTTCATGGTTGATGGAATTTGATCAGGATTATTTAAAGTATAATAACCCATTCTACAATTGATAAGGTTTATTATAACTTTTTTCAAGTTACTACCTATCTAATTATTTTTGACCATTATCATTATCAATCAATATGAACAATTGCCCTTTTGCTATTTCCCTTAACCCTGCTGTCCAAGTCACCAGCACTGAAGACGGTTATACCCTGCACGGAGCAGAATCTGAGCCGAATGCTTGGCTAACCCTTGCCACAACGCCCGGAATGGGTATGGCTCTTGATAGCCTCAAGGCAGGCAAAACCACCCCTGAATCACTCGTGCAAGGGTTAGCCGAAATCGAGGGTCAGGCTGCCGGGGAACAGTTTGGGCAGATGCTACAACAATTGGATGAACGAGGTTGGTTGAGTTATGCTGTATTGCCCCTGGCAGTGGTGATTCCGATGGTGGATTCCGCCGAGTTGAATCTCACTGAACCCTACTGGACACAAACCCGTCTCAGCCTCTCCCGCTTTGCCTATCAGCATGCCTACGAAGGCACGATGGTGCTGGAGTCCCCCCTCTCCAAGTTTCGGGTCAAGCTCCTCGACTGGGGAGCCAGTGCGATCTTAGCTCAACTCGCCCAGCCCCAAACTTTAGGATCACTGACGCCACCGCCGTACTTGGGAGCAGAAACCGCCTACCAGTTCCTCAACCTGCTGTGGGCTGCGGGGTTTCTGACGGCTGACCCTGAACCCCCCTCACTCCGGCTTTGGGAGTTTCATAACCTACTGTTCCACAGCCGTAGCCGCTTCGGTCGCCATGACTATCTCTCCATAGACCATGATATAGAGCAGTGGTCAGATTTCCCAGTCGTGAAGCCTCCCATGAGTGACCAGATTGTACCACTACCACGTCCGAACTTGGGGGCATTGATATCTAATGATGCCACCCTCACGGAAGCGATTGAAAGGCGAAGATCGATAAGAGGAGAAGATGACGACAATAATCCGATCTCGATCGAGCAAGTGGGGGAACTTCTTTATCGCACTGCTCGTGTTAAGAAAATTCTTTCTCCACAGGAGAGTTTTGGCAAATTTTGGCTGAAAGAACAGCCAAAATTTGAAGAAGCAGGTGTAGATTATGGCGAGTTGACTCGTCGCCCTTATCCAAGTGGTGGGGGAATGTATGAATTGGAAATCTATGTGATAGTAAGGCTGTGTCAAGGATTAAGTCAAGGGGTGTATCACTACGATCCACTGAATCACCACCTGGAGATGATTTTTGAATTTGAATCAGATACTGATATCTTGACTACATCAGGTTATGGGCTATGGCATACTCTTACTTCGGCTCCACAAGTTATCTTAGTGATTACGGCACGGTTTGGTCGGTTATTTCGTAAATATCGCTCTATAGCTTATGCGTTAGTGCTGAAGCATGTTGGGATCTTGCAACAAAATTTTTACCTCGTAGCAACTAATATGGGTTTAGCTCCTACGGCGGCTGGGGCTGGGGATAGCGATGCTTTTGCTGGGATAACGGGTTTAGACTATCTCGAAGAATCGGTTGTCGGAGAGTTTATGCTCGGATCGTTGCCTAACGAAGATGTCAAAGCAAGTGGGTTGGAGTCGATGGAGGTGGATGGCTCAGAAAAGCTGACTGAGGCAATCATCTCAGCAACTGATACTGAGTGGGATGGAGTTGAGGCTGAAAGTGAGTTTGGTGCTGACTTTTCACATGATGTAGAAAAATCAACGCTAGACCTAACCCCCCAACCTTCGCTACAAGGAGGGATGGCAGAGGACGAAGCCTTTTATTCAGGGAAGGAGGAGAATTCAAAGCCTCTCTCCTTGCAGGAGAGAGGTTTGGAGAGAGGTTTTCCAGATCCCGTGAAAAGTCAGAATTTTAGTGAAGCTGAGTCAGTTGGGTTAGTGGCAGAAAATCCACAGACTGATGTAGGGGAAAGTCCTGAGAATACCTCGGTGCAAGTTGAGGACATGGCTCCTTCAAATGCAATGTCTACGACGGGCTACGCCTACGCCGAGACTCCAGATTCATCCAGTGTCGCTGAAGAAGAAAGCGAATCAGCAGGGGTTTCAGTCAGTGAAGTTGAGAGTTCGGCAACGCCCATCCCCATCGCACTCCATCCCCACGAACTCGACGATCGCATCCCCGGACTAGCTGAACTCCACAACCAAACTCTCGGCGACCCCCGGATCAGGATCGTAATTATAGATGGCAATCCAGACTACACATTGTCTTGCTTTGCAGGAGCCAAAGTCTCCAAGGTTTTTCCCTACTGGCACGAACCAGCAGATCCAATCAACCCAGAAGATTACGCCGCCTTCCAAGCAATCCGGGACAAGGGGCTCAAGGGTAAAGAGAAAGAAGATGCGATCGACGCTGCCTTACCAGAAAATGTCAAGACGCGCATTGAAATCAACGACCATGCTTGCCATGTCACCAGTACAATCATGGGTCAAGAGCACAGCCCTGTTTTCGGCGTGGCTCCCAACTGCCGGGTCATCAATATGCCCCAAGATGCTTTGGTTACCTATGACGATATGCTATCTCCCCTCAACTTAGCCCGTGCCTTCGAGTTAGCCTTAGAGTTGGGTGCAAATATTATCCACTGTGCTTTTTGTCGCCCCACTCAAACCAGTGAAGGAGAAGAGATCCTTGTCCAAGCGATTAAAAAGTGTCAAGACAACAATATCTTAATCGTCGCTCCGGTAGGGAACAATTCAAATGAATGCTGGTGTTTGCCTGCCGTTGTGTCAGGAACCTTGCCAGTGGGAGCCGCAAATATAGATGGGACACCCTGCCACTTTAGCAACTGGGGTGGCAACAACACAGAAGAAGGTATCCTCGCTCCGGGTGAAGATATTTTGGGGGCACAACCCTGCACCGAAAAACCCGTGCGCCTAACAGGAACCAGCATGGCAGCTCCCGTGATAACGGGTATTTCTGCACTGCTGATGAGTTTGCAACTGCAAGAGGGCAAACCCGTCGATGCCGAAGCCGTCCGAACAGCACTGCTCAACACGGCGATTCCCTGTGACCCACAGGTTGTCGCCGAACCGGAACGCTGTTTGCGCGGCTTTGTCAATATCCCAGGCGCAATGAGGGTGCTGTTTGGGCAACCCTCCGTCACCATTTCCTTCGCGGGCGACCAAGTGACCCGCACCGAACGTGCTGGCTATGCCATGCCTAGTGCTACGGTTGCCCCAGCAAGCATCATCGGTGCTATGGCTACGGATAGCAGCCCAGCCGTGCAGCCCGCCACTCTTGCTACACCTACGGAAGCATCCGTCACTGCTGCTGACCCTGCCACAGTGGAAGCTAGCACCGCCTATTCTGGTAACGTTTACGCCCTAGGGACGATCGGCTACGACTTCGGGGATGAAACCCGCCGCGACACTTTCAAACAACTGATGGCTCCCTCCGAAGTAAACGGCATCATAGTGACCGCAGATCCCTACGATACTCGCCAGATGATCGAGTACCTCGATCGCAATCCTAACGAAGCCCGCTCCTTGATCTGGACATTGAGCCTCGATGGAGACACAATCTATGTCCTAGAGCCAACGGGAGCATTTTCAGCGGATATCTACGAGATGTTCCTGCTGATGCTGGCGGGGCAACTGGAGCCAGAAACCAGCGATGAATTTGTGGAGCGGATTAGCGTCCCCGCCCGACGTACCAACAGCACGGTGGAACTCTTCTCCGGTGAGTTTGTGCCTGTGGTGAAGGTACATGACGTGCGGGGGATGTACGGCTGGAAAGTGAATGCTCTGGTGAACGCGGCGATGGTGCGAATCTCTCGTCAATTAGACGAAGCCCAAGAACCGATCGTCCGACAAGCTCTGACCTCCTTCCTCAACCGAGTCTACAACGATCTCCGGAATTTGGGGCAGACTTCGCGCGATCGAGCGCTCAACTTCGCTGCCACTAACATATTCCAAGCCGCTGTGACCTTTGCTCGGGCGATCGCCCAGCGTCGTCAACTGGACACCATTACAGTGGAAAAAAGCCCTTTCTGTCGCCTCAACAGTGACTGTTGGGATGTCAAGCTAGAGTTCTTCGACCCGGAAAGCAGTAGTCGATCGCGCAAGGTTTTCCGCTTTACCCTTGATGTGGTGCAGCCGATGCCAGTCACTTTGGGTGAGGTGAGGAGCTGGTCAATCCCTGGTAAAGTGAGTTGAACGCACTGGTGACGGACTCACGTCACAAGAGTCGGTATGACATGAGCTTCTAGGCCATTCCAGAATTTCCTTGAACTGAGATCTTGCACCATTTTCAATTAGCCTTTCATGGGCGGGCGGGACGCCCACCCCACAAGAAAACTCACTCTTTGTGGAACAGGCCGGAAAGCCTGTTAAGCGAGAATGGTGCAAGATCTCAGTTCAAGGTACTCGTAATTTTAGGAATAATCCTAATACCTTTGCGCGACTTAAGTTAAAGAGTTTTTATGAACAGGCATCTTGTCTGTTCCACAATTTGTATTGCTAAGGCTCAAGAAGTAAAAACATGGGAATAGAATTTAACCATTTATATATTACTCTCGACACAGAAACACTAGAGTCAATAGCCAAATCAGAGTTCATTAGCCAAGAATTCTGCACAATATCCAGAGATACCGTAGAAACTGATACAGAGAGTTGGGCGGGTACTTATCTCAGAGGGAAACATAGCTATCTTGAGCTTTTTGCACCAGGGGGTGCTGAAGGGTTTAGGGAAGGTTTTTCGGGTATTGGTTTCAATAGTAAACAAGCAGGACAGATTGATATTGTAGATGAAAAACTAAAATCCTTAGTCGCCCAAGAAACGTTTTCTGATTTGCAAATTCGTCAAACCGAAGATGGAAAAGTACCCTGGTTTCATTATTGGGCGCTCAAATCAGAGAGAGAAGCCTTCAGTGCGTGGTTGATGGAATTTCATCAGGATTATTTAGACTATAAAAACATCAAGCTTACCAGTGCTGGTTGCTTTGACCGTGCTGCTTATCTAAAAAACCTTGCTACCTCCGAAACTTCTTTATTTGAAGACATTTCAGAAGTTCATCTTGAATTGACTTTAGCGGAACACGAGGAACTAGCATTACTACTTCGAGTCTTTGGCTATCACTCATCTTGCTCAGGAGATATTACTACCTATCGTTCTCATGGTTTTACTTTACAAGTATCTCAGAAAGTTGCTCCAAGTTATCGAATTCGCAAGGTTGTTTGCACGATGAAGGATCAAGTTCATCAGCAAAGAAAGTTCACTTTCGGTGATAATGCACAGTTAAATGTGGGTGGAGAGTTGGCAATTTGGCAGTTTGGATGACTGAAGCAATAAGTTTAAAAATAGCGGTATCCCTTTGTTTGGTAGTGCAACTGATAAATTTGGCAACCGCTTGCTACCCTATTTATCAGTTGCGTCATGTCCAATAATGTCAGCCCTCAAGCTTTATATTATATAGCAATCCTAAATCATTCATGCAGATATGTAGGGGCGGTGCCCCCGTGCCCGCCCTCCGGGCGATTTGGGCAACCACGGGGGGATTGCCCCTACAAGAATTATGCAAATGATTTAGGATCGCTATAGGACTTACGCAAAAACTCCGGGTTCTGACAAAAATCGTCGCTTTTTAGATGAATATTGACGCAGAACCCTGGTTTTGTGCCTCCCGTGCGTAAGTCCTGTATTACTCAAATATTGATGCTGAGAGGGATTTTTGAAGGCTGCAAAAATCGATAAGACACCAGCCTTTGGGCATCTGCTTCGAGAATTTTTGCTTCGATGTCATTCAGGTTTACCTTGAATTTCTCGAAAGCTCTTTTCAACTGCGGCTCGACAAAAGATGAACCGGGGTAATCGAGGAGGTTCGTATAGTAAACTGAACCCAACAAATAAAGCACTTCTATTTGGAGTAATGCTCGCTCTAGTGGCGGTAGCGAACCCATGAAATTTTGCTGCTGTGCGGAGTTGGTAGGTGCTGGAGAATAGCAACCCAAAGGAAATGCTGGTGCGTAGGTCATCAAGCCACTTTGCGGAAAGTTAACAGCAGCGTGTTGGGCGCTAGCTGCAAAGATAACCGTAGAGATGGCCTCTACTAAATAATCTAAGCTTGCAATCCGACCGTCAGCATTTTCGCCAATATAGCAGTGTCCTTTGGCAAACAATTCACCAGCCCAATTTTGCAGTTGTCGATCTGCCACTACGGACTTATCGCTAGAATAGTGCAGGCGCAGGTATTCGCCCACCCACTGATGGATCGCATCCCAAATTAGTTGTCCGTCATCTCGATAAGGATAAATCGGTAATTGCTGGGAATTATTGACACCCCGTTTTTCTAAAGTTCGGGGGAAGGCAACTTCATTAAAGTTAGCTAAGTGGCTCATCGCTTCTTTAATAGCGAGTTGGCCGTTACTGCCTATAGTGGCACTCAATAAGAAGTCTATAGGCCCTTCTGGTGCTAATAAATTCTTATGTGCGCCGTAATTAATCAAGATAGTACCTTGCAAGTGAGGTTTCAACAAAACCATTACAGGATGACTTTTATCGGTAAAGCAGCGATTAGTTGCCAGAACAAAAGGCTCAATAAATAAGTGAGTCTGAGCTAGGTGAGATATCAGCTCGTGGTAATTGCTATCTGCCATTTGCACGACGGTTTTAGCTGTCATCCAGTTGTCGCCATCTAGGGGCGTAAATACAGGATTGTTATCCCCCGGAACTTGTTGGCAGCGAATTGCTATTGGCCGTAAATTTCGATCTTGACACTGTTCGGGCGGTACTGCAAATAATGCGATTGGAGCATACATATACTTTGGCAACCCACCAATATCGCTATTGACTAAACTATCGAGCTTGGAATAATCTGCTAGATAAAGTCGCCCGGATTGCAGTGCTGCTTCTAGATTATCTTCATGCAGAATCTCTCCGTACTGTTCGCTGGTAATTAACAGGCGCTCGTCTAGTTCTTGGATTTGATTGAGCATTACAGGGTTTGGCCCTGCTACTTGCATATAAGCAAAAACTGCATCTTGTTGGAAATTTCCTACAGTTGCGGGTCTGATTGTTAACGGGTTGAGTAAGTTTTCGTAATCTTCGAGAGTCGGATTGACAGTACCGCGTACAAGTATTTCCGTAGAATCAGCTTCCTGGTTAATCAATTCTTCTCCCAAACATCTAGCAATTCCTTGAAGGTGCTTGTATAATTCTTTGTCAACTTCCTCAACTTCCTCAACTTCCTCGAATTGAGCGACTTCCTCAATTTCATCAACTCGGTCAACTTCATCGAGTTGCTCGCTTTTGAGATTTCGTGCAGATTTCACTTCTAAGTTTCCGCTGAGTTCAGCTTGTATTTCTCGATCTATTCGATCGAATACATTTTCAACTTCACTAAAATCCCCTGTCAAGGGAATGCTACTTTTAACCTTGGGGGATACTTTTCGCTCCAAGACTGATTCTAGTTTTAAAACAGCATTAGTTAATTCTGCTTGTCCCTGGGCTGCCCTTATTTCACGCTCGATAGACTCTAACGAATCAATTTCACGCTCGTTTGACAGCGAGCTTTTGAGAAGATTAGCCGACTTTTCAGCCTCGCTCAAAATACTCAGCGTACTCAACACTAAACTCACCCATTTCAGGCTGGGAAGTTCATCGGCTTTAGGCAGTCTAGGCAGGTTGGCGATCGGACTAAGTGGCACCTCAGTCATAGCTAGAGGAGCTAAAACTGTATAGTCATATTCGTATTTACCAGATACAATCAACCTGCGAGCCAAAGGAACCGTTGCTAAAAAAGTGACGAAACGGTACAGCGTTTGAATGATTTCTTGCCTGGAAAAAGACATATTTTGCTCCAAAAAAATATTACTAGATTGGGTGAATCGAGAAGTTACTAGATTGGGTTAATCGAGATTAGATTCTTCAGTATTGGTTGGTAACAGTTTGACTCTTAATTTTGTATTAGTTGCATCAGTTGATATAGCAATCCTAAATCATTTGTGAATTTCTTACTCCCTCCTTTTGTTAAGGAGAGGGTTGGGGTGGCGGAAAAAATTTACGACTCCTGCAAGGATTGCTACAGATTTTTAGCTGCTTGCGACTGCTACCAATCAAGAACTGGCAAGTTGTCGGCTCGGGATTAAAGTTGAAAGCCCAACCCAAAAATCCACTGTTTAACGAACTCAGCTAATATAGCATACCTGCTGAGCGACATCAGAATTCTCCTCACAGACCACCATCAGGAAGCTCGCAGGTGAAAGAAAGTCGATCGCGAGCGTTGTGGATTGATGCTTGGTTGCAAGACGGCTTGCGCCAGAGAGCAATAGCGCCAGCAAAGGCTGGAAGCTAGTTCTCATCCTAGTTCTGTGCTTGAAGCCGTATAAATTAATACACCAAATAAATAAGAAAAAAGATGACTGCAAGCCGGAAACAAAAGTTAACAAAACTTTTTAGCTAAAAAGTTTTTTTAGGCGCAAATTCAAGTAATCTATCTTTTGAGGCGAACAACCAGTCAAATCTAACTATTTTTCCAGAAAACGGCTGATTTAATCCAAATCCTGGGTAATTAAAGCGAATCGGAAAAAACCGATGGCGATTTTCTTCCTTGTGTAGGGCCACCCACTCGACAAGCGGGTGGACTCAAAGCTTGAGACGGCCAAATATTTCTGATATTTTCCCTCTACAACTTATAACTGGCTTCAGTTCTTGCCGCTCCTGCACGGCTCCCCCAAACCTATTTACTTCATACCCAAAAATGGCAATTGAGGATCTTTTCGCCAAGTACAAAAAGCCCAACATCGTTATTATCATTACCGACCAACAGCGCGCCTTGCAGCACTATCCGCGGGACTTCATCTACAGGCTCCCCGCACTGAAGCAGTTGATGAGCAACGGTTTGAGTTTCGATCGGGCATTCACCGCCGCTTCTGCCTGCGCCCCCAGTCGCGCAACTTTCTTGACCAGCCAGTATCCGGCAAAGCACAAAACAACGGATACTGGTCAGCTACAGCCGAAGGAGCCTCTGAACACACAGTTGCCCAACCTCGCCCATGTCCTAGGGAAGGCTGGCTACAAAACACGTGCTTGGCTCGGCAAATGGCACCTTGGAGAAATTGATACTAGCCCCATCGAGGCTGGATTCACGGAATGGGATGACCCGGACGCAGGCATCACCATCAGCGACTACAATACCCTCGGCGGTGGCGAGGCAGATAACGACAGCCGTTACCTCGCCGATATGCTGAAGTTCGTGGAACGGCAGGACGAGAAGGCTGAAGATCCGTTTTGCCTGGTTGCGTCCTTTGTCAATCCTCACGACGGGTTCGTAGCGTTCAGAGGGCTGGGTGGCTCTGGATATGCAAGCAGTACCCTCACTGAGGCGATCGTGGAGCTGCCACGTAACTACAGGCAGCATCTGAACGAACACCTCTTGGATAACTTACACTCAGAGCCTCGCGCCCACGCCTCAGCGAGCTGGTGGACTTTCGCTCGACCTGGCTCTAAGATGCCTCCCAAGCACAGACCGCAGGATTATGTCAACTTCTACGCCTATCTCCAGATTTTGGTCGATCGACAAATCGAGCAACTCCTGGACTGTCTGGCGAAGCAGAATCTGATCGACAATACCCTGATTATCCGCTTCGCTGACCACGGTGAAATGGCTATGAGCCACGGTTTAGTTGAGAAATTCTTTAACGCTTACGAAGAAAGCATTCGCATACCCTTCGTGTTCTCCAATCCTGTAGCCTGGCCTACAGCGCAGACTACCCAATCCCTTGCCAGCAGCGTCGATTTGACTCCGACCATCGCCTCGTTGCTTGGTGTCGAGTGGCACAAACCGGAGGAAGCGATTCCAGCAACAGCCAACCCGACGATTTTTTACGGGCAAGATTTGTCGCCAATTCTCAACAATCCGACTTCCACTGTCCAGGAATCCATCCACTTTACATACGACGATAATCCAGCGGTTATACCTCCTCCAGAAGATAAACCGAAGCAGAGGATTTTGCACCCCAGTATCGTCCGAACGATTCGGACTTCCAAGTGGAAATATTCGGTCTACTTCAACGAACAAGACGAGGCGAAGGCTGAGGGTGCCGAAGGGGATTGGGAACTCTATAACCTAGAAGTAGATCCTTACGAGGACAAGAACCTAGCTGGTAATGGCGATCCCGAGATTAACAAGCAGCAGTGGGAATTGGAGCGGCAATTGCAAGAGGCTATGAATCGCCTGGGAACTATGCCGACTGCCTTCAAATGGCCTCCCCAGAAGACCTTGTTAAGCCGAGGCGCACCCGCCACCAAACCCACCGATATCTAGAGCGCGAGCGCCGAAGTAAGGAGTCCCGCCAAACTAGGGAGAGGATCGTGTTTTCCCTCCTTTCTCTGATTTGGGCAATATTCGATCGATCAATTAGAAAAACTCAATTACCAGTTGGTTAACCTATGGAAGCAGTTTGGGATACGTTAAAGAATATCAATTACTCTGGCATACCGATTGCTAGAATCGCTATTGTGCTCGTTGTTCTAACCTTGACACAGACGTTAAGGCGATTTTTCGTAGCAGTCATTGTTAAAACTATTGAGAGTTTTACTAGCAAAACTAAAACAACACTTGATGATGAGTTGATTACAATTATCAAGCCTGCTTTAAGTTGGCTGATTCTGATAGGTGGATTTTGGCTGAGTAAAGAAATTCTGGCAGATAACTTAGGTTCTCAACTAAATCAAACAATCGGTAGCCTGCTCAACTATACAGTTATTTTCATAGTTGCCTATGTTATTTACCGATGCTCTTCTATTTTCGGTCAGATTATAGCCAACTTAGTGCTGCACACCGAAACAGAGCTCGATGAATTGCTCAGACCTTTAATGCCCAAGATTTTTCAATCAGCAGCAATTATTGTCTTTATCATCAAGATCAGCGAGGCATTTTTAGGACAATCTGCTGCTGCATTGGTGGGGCTATTGGGCGGTGCCGGTATCACTTTTGGTTTGCTGCTGAAAGATATTGTTTACGATTGGTTCTGCACCCTGATTATTTACTCCGACAATCTCTACCGAGAAGGTGACTGGGTGGGGATATCCGGGGTCGATGGTTTCGTGCAGATACTCAATATTGGATTCAGAACTACAACTCTACATATAACTAAGTGGGGTTCTATCATCAAAATGCCCAATTCCAAAATGATTTCTGGAATTGTCGAAAACTGGTCGCAAAATCCGGGTAAAGAATTAAAATGGGGCTTAGTCTTGACTCTCAAAATAGACGGCATTTCGGCGGGGCAAACGGCGCGGATTTGTGAAAAGCTTGAAGAATTGCCGAAGTACATTCAAGGCTTGTCTCCGTCGTGTACGGTGCGGTTCAAACAAATTGACAAAAATGCCCGGGTTATTGAAATTATGGCAGTTGTCAATGACGATAATTTCTACTTTGATGCTGAGAAAAACTTAAATCTAGCTATACTAGAATTACTCGAAAAAGAAGGAATAGATTTCCTACACGTGGAACTAAGAACGGAACCTGAAAAATACAAAAAGAGCCTGCAAGCAACCAACAATTGAGCATTCATGTTGGCTCGAAGTCAATTTAGAGTAACTGCTTGCTCGCATCGTGCGATAGCGGTTGAAAATCGGGTGAAGTACAGTTACAGTCCTAGCAGACATCTGTACTTGACTCCACTCATTAATGCTAAATTGCCTGCTTTTCTCTCGATAATTCAACCTCAAATATATCGGTCATCCAAGCATTTGAGGGAAAAATATCCCGCTCCGTTTAATAACAACGGGGATTCCTGCTAAATTTACCGCACTCGCACTCTCGGAAAGCCAAATGTCAACCGCCTCTTTAACAACTCTAATAACTATTCTGGATTGCCATTCTACTCTAAAAAATGATGGCGAAGATGTCATTCAAGGATTGACCAAAAACCCAAAAACTTTACCCGCTAAATATTTTTACGACAGTCGCGGTTCTCAACTTTTTGAACAAATTTGCGAATTGCCCGAATATTATCCAACTCGCACAGAAGCCTCGATTTTGCGCCAATATGCTGGTGAAATCGCACGGATAACAGGTGATTGCGAACTCGTAGAATTAGGCAGTGGCAGTTCCACAAAAACTCGCCTTTTGCTAAATGCTTATCAATCTCGAAATTACTCCTGTAAGTATGTGCCTGTTGATGTTAGCGCCAGCATTCTCAAAGAGAGCGCCCTTCAATTGCAAGTAGAATATCCGGCTTTGTACGTTCAAGGGTTGATAGGGACTTACGAACAAGCCCTCGCTCAATTAACGCCTGCATCTTTGCCTGCGCGGATGATTTTCTTCTTGGGCAGTTCTCTGGGTAATTTCACGCCGCAGGAATGCGATGTTTTATTGAACCAAATTAAAGATGTACTCGCTCCGGGAGATTACTTTTTACTCGGCATTGACTTGCAAAAACCCCAGCAAATTTTAGAAGCAGCTTATAACGATTCTCAAGGTATAACTGCCGCTTTTAATTTAAATATGCTCGACCATTTAAACTGGCGTTTTCAGGGTGATTTTGATACTAATTTATTCACCCATCAAGCTATTTACAATCAACAAGAGAACCAAATTGAAATGTACTTGCATTGCCAAACAAGTCATGTAGTGAATTTAGAAAAGCTTGGATTGAATGTTACCTGGAAAACTGGCGAAAGTATCCTTACGGAAATTTCTCGTAAATTTGATTTAGACACTGTGGAAAAAGAACTAGACTCCAAAGGACTGAAAACCATAAAAAGCTTTACAGATCCCCAAAAGTGGTTTGGTTTAATTCTGTGTCAAGCCACTAAATGAATCACCCCGAGCCTTCGGTATTGTTTGGTTCCCAACTCTCCAAACAATACAAATTAATCTAGAAAATACGCAACCGCAGACGGCAGCACGTACTAGAACTATATTTAAAAATGTGCGTTCTCAATCGCGAGGTAGATGATGTGCTTTTCTTGTTTCAAGACTTGCTGTCAAAGTATTTGGATCGAGAAAGCGATCGGTACAAATTTCCCCAAAACGGTTGATTTGTAGTAAGCTTTAACACACCGACTTCTCAGAGCTTGAATAACCGCATTTTTTAGTAGGTTTCGGGTATAGTACGAGCCGCACTTTCGCTTGTCAAGAGTGCGTAACTCTGGTCTGATTCAAGTTAATTATTTCCTCGCCTCTATTGCTATAAAAGTAATATTTGGTGTATACTTATTTAAGCGGTTACAGCAGTGGGAGAACCAACAAAACTCTGTAACAGCCAATACCTTCTATGGAGCTATCTGAATCATGTGTACGAGAATTCTATACGTTGATGGAAAATCATTAAAATCGGCAACTGCGGCTGGTAACGTTGTGACCGGTCGCAACATGGACTGGGCAGCCCCGCTTGAAAGCGAGATTTGGGCATTTCCAGCAAATATGGAGCGCCAGGGGGGAACATACAATAATAATGGTGATAGTTCCTTTACGTGGACATCTAAGTACGGCAGCGTAATTACCTCCGCCTTAGACGCTTGCACTACCGACGGTATCAACACTCAGGGTTTGGTTGCCAATTTGCTGTTCCTGGTAGAATCGGACTACGAACGAGGGGACGGGGAAGAACAATTGCCAAAAATGTCAACTGCGGCATGGGCGCAGTACTTCCTCGATAGTTTTGCCACGGTCAAAGAGGCGGTTGTAGCGATGGAACCAGACAATTTGTTCGAGGTGGACGCGCCCGTCATACCGGACGGCAGCAATAAGAAAAGTACAGTTCACCTGTCAATTTCCGACGCAACTGGCGATTCCGCAATTTTCGAGTACGTAGGCGGCAAGCTACAAATCCACCACGGTAAAGATTATATCGTGATGACCAATTCTCCGACCTACGACAAACAACTGGCAATCAACGAATACTGGGAAAAAAAGGATGGCATGATCGTGCTGCCGGGCACTAACAACGCCTCCGATCGATTTGCCCGTTGCTCGTTTTACCTATCGGCAGTCCCGCGCGATCATATCAACGATGTACGCACAGCTATTGCAACCACCTTTAGCATAATTCGCAATGCCGCCGTGCCGATCGGGATCGCAGACCCCGAAAAGCCCAATCTTGCCTCCACACTTTGGAGCACCGTTTCCGACCACAAGAATCTGGTTTATTACTACGCAAACACCCGCAGTGCGAGTGTCTGTTGGATCGACCTCAAGGAATTAGACCTTGGCGAAGGCTCGGAAGTGCGGAAGATCGATATGCTCGAAGAAGTAAACCATCCTGAAGGGACGAAACTAATCGAAAAGTGGGAGTTGGGCGGCAACCTCACCGAAAAGTTTGTAGCGACCGTTCCGTTTGAATTCTTGCCTCACCCTTAAGTGCCAACGCTTCCGGGTCAGGTATAGCCTTTCTGGGATAGATGAGGTATGCCAGATTCTAGGTACATCAAGGTTTTCAACCTTTGATAGATACCTCATCTATCCCAGAAACGCTATACTTGTGAGGCTTTTATTATCAGAAAACTCCTTCCCCAACTCTGGAAAGGTGCTTGTGTAATTATGAATAACTATGGCATTCATAAGGGAGAAGAAATAGAAAAAGCCATCAAATAAGCCGTCGTGGGGGTTAATATTTATACCCCCATATTCTTCTGATTTCTCCCCAATTGAAATTTTATGGTCTAAGGTTAAAGGCATTGGTCTCCTAAGACTTAGGTGATTACACTCTAAAGACGTTTCCCCTTGATGATGCGTCCTACAGTTCGATGCTAACGGCGGATGACGCAATCGCCTGCTGTCACAGACGCCTTAATGTTGGGTATGCGCATATTCAGATATGCAGGCATGCAAACATTTAATGCGGTAGGCATGAAGACCTGTCTCTGAAAAACTGCTTAATTATTTAATCTCTGCCCCATCTAGATAGTATATTTCTAACGTTGCTCCATTTTCTTTTAGTTGTTTTATAAATGCTTGGGCTTTTCGGTTTTGATTCCATTCATTTCGTGCATTCACGGTAATCTCTTTCAATCCCATATTGGGTGGTTTTTGCAGTCTTGTTACCCACCCATTATCGATAGAATTACTGAGCACATATTGTACTGCGCTATCATTTATTTCATTTACTCCGAAGTCTAGATATATGTGTGGAGGCAACCCATCCCTATTTTTTATGCCCTGTTCCGTTTGAGCTTGTTTTAATGTGTTTCGACTTGTTGCGTTCCAACCTACATTTTGGTGTTGTACCGGGGATAGTTGTGGTTGTTTTACGTTTGGAGCTGTCCATGCTCTTTTTATGTCGTTAAGTTCTTGTGTTTTCAGATTGAGTAACAAAAAATGTCCTGACATAATTGGTATTCTCCATTGTAATTATGGTTCGATATTGACACGAGCATCATACAAGACAGGTAATTAAAACCAAGTATTGTTTTTTCCCACATCTTTTAGACCTTTCCCAAACCCAATTTGTGAATTTTTCGAGTTACAGGCAAATTTTCTTCCCCAAAAATCTACTCTCATTCCCCAGAAACCTTCCGCCCCTTAGTTTTGAGTCGTCGCAAAATCTTCTCAACTTCCCCGCTCGCCGGATACAACAACTGCTAACTCAAAGCACTTTCATAAGCCTGTATCGCCCCCAACGTCAAATGGTCAACTAAGGGATTAAAATTGATGAGCGATCGCTCTCTGGCTCATGGCATTGTGGACATCGCATCGACAATTGAGAAGGTGCGTTACGCTTTGGCTAACGCACCCTACAAGATCAAGCGATCGCACTATTGAGTTAATTGGAACGCCCCAATATCAGCACTACCATCGACAGCACGACGAGGTTTACCTCGTTGGTCAGTTTCGGGGTCTGTGGGCAGTTTCTTTGGGTCACCAGCACGAATAGCTCGGCTATTAGGGAGAAGACGCATTGTTTGGGTGGGGCCACTGTTGTCACTCAATGAACTCAGAAGGGGGTCAATCGGGTTGTTAATTGTACCAACGATGTCTCCTTTAGTGCCAAATCCTGTACTATCCCCGCTGTTGCCAATCAGGTTGTAGCCGTTACTGGCAAATGAACCTGATACATCGGTACTCGGAGCAAATTGAGTTTGACCACCACTGATAATAGTATTCCGCACCGTGAATGAGCTAGATCCATTATGAATCACGCTGGAGCTAAATTTACTCGAATTATTGCTAATGGTACTGTAGATTACTGTGCTGGTGCCCAAGTTTGTGATGCCGCCGCTAAACCCACCCGAATTATCGCTGATCGTACTGTTAATTACTGTATTGGTGCCCAAGTTATTGATGCCGCCACCAAAAGTGCCAGCCGAATTACGGCTAATGGTACTGTTAATTACTGTAATGGTGCTATTGCTGTTATTAAAGATGCCGCCACCATCAGCGCCAGCTAAATTACGGCTAATGGTACTGTTATTTACTATGATGTTGCCTCCGTCATTATAGATGCCGCCGCCGCCACCAGAAGAGTTAGCCGAATTACTACTTATCGTACTTTTGTCTACCCTCATGGTGCCTCTGTCATTATAGATGCCGCCGCCAAAGCCAATTCCCGAATTATCGCTAATGGTACTGTTGTTTACCGTAAGGGTGCCAGTTGTATGATAAATACCGCCACCAAACCAAGTTCCTGAATTATCGCTGATGGTACTGTTGTTTACCATTAAGTTGCCATGGCTATAAATACCAGAGCCAGAGTGTGCTGAATTACCTGTAATGCTACTGTTATTTACCGTTAAGTCACCAGTGCTATCAATACCACCTCCCTCAGTATTATGAAGCGATCCAGAACTATTCAATGCAGAATTATTGCGAACAATACTGCTATCTAAGGTAAGTTTACCCAAGTTCTCGATTCCCCCTCCGTTTTTGCTTGTGACACGACCGGACTCTACAATCAATCCAGCAAGCGTCACCGCTGCTCCCGACTGAATCTTAAAAACCCGCGACGCATTATTTCCACTCACCGTTACCAAAGGCCTACCCGTCAGTGTATCTTGTGGAGCAATGATATCTAAACTATGAATAATATCCAGCTCTCCTAACTGCAAGGTAATAATCTGTGGTGTGGAGAATAAAGAACGGTCAAACTCAATCAAGTCTTTTTCAGAGTCAGCGTTGGCTTTATTGATCGCATCTCGCAAGGTGGTAACGCTAGGGTCATTCACTGCATCTTTAATGCTATTCACCACAATTGTGGCTCTGGTAGGTGCTGGTTGTGCTAATAGTTGAACTACGCTAGGATTAATAGCAGCAGGTTGTCCAGTGTTGGCATGGGCGGTATTAACAAACCCAAAAAGGCTGGTACTAAAAGCTAATACTGTTGCAAGTACGATTAGAGCAATTCGTTTCATGGTTTTTTCCTTGGTCTTCTAAGACTTAAGTCATTACATTTTCATGACGTTTCTCAACCCTGTCAAAAATTACTACATAGAATCCAGTTCCACTTCTGTTTATCGCATCCCTGTAACGGGATTTATGGCGCTGCGCGCTGGGGTAGTTACAGGTTAGATGATGGATGCTCGCTCAGTAGAAATTTAGATCATTTGTACTGTAACTACACCATATAGAACTGCAATAAATTAGACTTGCACCAATGCAAGTCTAATTTATTGCAATCATTGAAACTTGTAACCCTTGATTCTTTAAAAATGCTATTTTTCAGGTCTTGTTGAGAATGGGGCTAGATCTCAGTTTAAGTCATGATCTTGACAATTCTCTATGATTTGATTGGTTACATCCGGTCCAGTAATGGTAGTTTTACCCAAGGTATTTCCCGATGCTGCAATCCAAGTAACCACAAATCCTCCTCTTGTAGGTGAATAGACGGGAATGGCACAGTACCAAGGATTTCCTTCACTAGGGTAAGTTGCTTTGTAATAGGCTTGGACACGAAGCCGATCAGATGCTGGCAGAGCTTGAGGATCTTCAATTGCAGGTTGCTAGACCTACAATGTATTATTGCCCCATCGAATACGGACAGGCATATCTTTAAAAGGTACTTCTACGTTTTCAACAGTAATGCCTGTTGTGTTTGCAGCACGTACACAATTATGGGTTGCCGTGGGAATAGCAGCAGATAATGTTAATGTTTTGTTACACTCTGATGTTACTGCTGCTGGCTGTCCTTGAATTTTAACATCCTGCGTACCGTCTGGTGCAAATAATATACTTGCATTTACGTACAACGAAGTAATTTTACTTGCTCCTACCAAGTTGCACTTATCGCCGGGGTTGAGTGTGTAAGGAGTCTGTGACTGACACTCAATAGTTGCTGCTTGGGCGTTTGCGGGGTTTACTGTCATGCTAATGCCGCTTACAACTAGCATGAGTATTGCTAGTACGGTCATCAGTCGGTTTTTGATTAACGTCATGTTTATTCTCCTGTGTTGCTTCTGTTTTGGACTTTAGAGACGACTTAAGTTTTTTCCGCTTGCACTTTAATGACGTTTCCCAACCCCCATTTGTGAATTTTTCGACTTACAGGCAAATTTTCTCCCCCAAAATCCACCCTCAACCCCCCAAACCCTTCCTCCCCTTACCTTTCAACCTCTTCAAAGTCTTCTCAACTTCCCCACGATTCGGATACAACAACTGCTGACCCAAAGCACTTTCATAAGCTTTTATCGCCCCCAACCTATCCCCCAACCCCACCAAGGCCCTCCCCAGCCAGTAATCAGCCGAAGCCGGATTAAATGCCCTCAATTCCTGACATCCCTCACAAGCTGCTTCCCACGATCGCAAACTCGCCCCAACATCCCCCAGCACTCGGTAACTCTCCCCCAGCCAAAGCGCAGCAGGTAATGATTGCAGAGAACCCCCTGCTGGTAAAAACTCCCATCCTTTCTCCAACGCCTCCACCGCTTCCCGATGTTTAAGAGCCAAAGCCAACACCCTTCCATGACAAAACCAAGCATTAGCTAACTGAGGCTGTAGTTTTGTCCCCTCTTCGGAAACCTGACACCCCCTTTCAACCTCTTTAAAGCATTCCACCAACACTCGCCCCGCGATCGCCCAAACACTCCAGCGTTGAGGGAAACGCTCTAGCATCTCTTCCACTATGGAAGCAAGGGTTATGTTATTCCCCTCTTTTGTTTGGAGAGTACCCTCGACCCCCTTTTTTAAGGGGAAAGTTAGAGGAAGAGAGGTCATTTTCGCAACAGGCAAAATCTCACACAAAGCCCGATAAATTTCACACTCATCGGGATACAGATGATAAGCTTTTAGCATCATTTCCGCCGCCCTCTGATATTCCCCCGTCTCAAACAAGCAGCGCCCATAGTAATACCAACCATGAGGATGATTCGGGTGTTGTGCGGTAAACTCTGCTAACACCTCCAAACCTTCCTTCCAATCTCCTCGAAAGATGTGATAATATGCCAGAGATTTGTGAGCCTCAGCCCCATGAGGATACTGTCGCAGAGCAGAGGTAATTATCTTTTTCGTCTCCTTCCCCTCCTTCCCAGATACCAATCTCATCGCGCAACGCTCATTCAACTGTCGTTGAAGTACCCGGAAATCATCAGCAGCTAAGACGATTAATTTATGCAACCGTCGCTGTGCTTCCTGAAGATTCCCCACCGCCATTAGGGCATCATAGCTATGAATTAAGGCGACAATATCATCAGGGTTAAGTGACAAAATCATCTCAAAGGCTCCTAAAGCCCCAACAGGATTCTCTCTCCCCATCTGCAATTGTCCCAAAACCAGCCAGTTAGCTACGTTATCTGGTTGTAGGTTAGCCGCAGTTTCCAACGCAGTGATGGCTTTTTTACTGTCACCTCGACAAATTGCGATCGCTCCATTGATATACTGTCCTATCCCTTCATTGTCGCATAATGGTAAGGCACTCTGATAAACTGCGATCGCCTCAGCTTCCCTTCCCATTAGCTGCAAGAGTTTCCCCAATTTTAACAACACATCTATTAATTGAGGTTGCCGCTCAATGACTTGGCGATACTCCTCAACCGCCCGCTCCCAGTTACCAATTACTGACAGGAGATTAGCTAATTCCAAGCGTTTCTTCCAGCCCGAGGGATACTGCTCCACATACTGACTTAATGCGTTCAGCTTCTGCTCTTGTCTCGTTAGCTTTTTTTCTAAGACTAGATGAACATTCAACTCCACCCCAGAGCAGTGGGTGACTGGTACCAAGCAGGAAAAATTGTTTCCAGACATATTGCGCTTACTTGATAATTAAGAGAACAATCAAAGCGCCCCTTTTGTTGGGGGAATGGAGCTATTTTTTGGTAAATCGTGATTATTTCATCGGAGTGAAAACTTTCCATTCCGGGCTCTCCCTTTTTGTCCGGTGACTCGGAGGAATTTAACAGAGAATTGTCCAACCCTGACAAATACTTTGTCAAACGCTTTTGCAGAATTTTTCGCGCTTGTGAAATACGTTTGCGAAGGTTTTCGTAGGATACACCTAGCTTTTGTACTATTTCCAGATAGGATTTTTCCGCAATGAAGTGTAGGATAAAAGGTTCGCGCAGTTTGGGCGGCAAATCCTCAATAGCGCGTTGGATTATCATTGCTAATTCGCAGTGTAAAGCGACAGTTTCAGGACTATGGGAGAGAGAAACCAGTCCCTCTTCCCCTTTTTCAATTATTACTTCCAAACTCTCAACCCGATCGCCCAACCTCTTATTTTCTCGATGTATATCCATACAGAGGTTATAAGTCAGTCGGGTCAACCAAGCTTTAAAATTAGTGATGACACCAGTAGAATCTTGACTCTTCTCAAAGGCTTTGAGCATCGCTCGACTGAGTACCTCTTCGGCATTAGTCGCGTTTCCGTCCATCCACTTCAAACAGCAACGGTAAAGATAATCTCGGTGCTGGTTCCATTGTTGCCAAAAATTTGTGCTTGTATCTGACGAGCGATCCGACTGCTTTGAAATGCTAGATAATTGAGAACCTAATTTCATTTCTAATGCCTAAACTCTGGCTGTAAGTTTCAAGTAATCTTGGAGGTTGTGGTTGACAGTCACACCGCGATCGTTCTATCAAAGCTGCTGAACACCAGGGTCTAGGAAAATACCCTACCTAAATATTAGTAATACTTACCCAAATTTTACACTCAAATTGACTGGTAAATAGGCGTGAGTCAACCGTATTGTGCAACCAAATGTAAAATCATACAAACTCTTGCTGTTGCTTTTTTTAATGAATTTTGCCTGCAAGCCATACCTGTAGAACCCATCCAATATGTAGTTTGCTAGTAACTCAAGTACGAATGCCGATGCGAATTGCATCTCCATCTTGGCATTTCGTACTTGATTTACCTGCTGCCAGCTACGGCTCTCTGCCCTGATTCAACAATCCGTACTCTGGATTGGTGAGAAATCAAGAAAAAGAACAAACCGCCCAGGCTTTTAATCCTAATGCGCGCGCATCTGTGAAGCGCTGGACTGCATTACATTTTCGACTCGGAAATCACCGGCATTATATTTTCGACTTGGAAATCACCGGGATTTTCGTTGATAACCTGGTTAACTGTATCGCGCAATATTTTTTCTAGCACGTCAATAAATGAACCAGTTGCAGTTTCTGTGACCCAGGGGTCCATCACTACAGAACGCAAAACGGTGATGGGCATGTCTGATGAGTCATCTACTTCCAACAAACGTTTTTTGTAGGTTTCGATGAATTCTATCCCGTAGGACTTTTCGTAGAAATCCGTCGTGCTCACAATCAGATCGTAATCAGAGATATCAGTCTCCGGTTTGATGCTCAGCTTCTCGTAAATTTTTTGGTTGAGTTTGTTTGCCTTCTCTAAATTGTTGTTGACTTTGCCCGATGGAGTCTTGAAGTTGAAAGCATAGACCAAGATATTTTGGTCGGGTCCAATTTCTTTCAGGAGGGCCATTGCGTCTGGGTTATTTTGGATCTCCTCATTAGTTTTGCCATCAATCAAATCCCCAACTTGTTGTTCGGTAACACCGTTTGGGAGAGCGGATAGGGGAACTACGATAAAACTATCTTCGGGCTTGT
Organism: Microcoleus sp. PH2017_08_TRC_O_A; assembly: GCF_020738665.1. NCBI lineage: Bacteria > Bacillati > Cyanobacteriota > Cyanophyceae > Oscillatoriales > Microcoleaceae > Microcoleus > Microcoleus sp. PH2017_08_TRC_O_A. The sequence goes on along the minus strand of NZ_JAEQCE010000004.1, from coordinate 11,532 downwards.
TCATGCACATTAGCCGTGCGTAAAGCTTGTCACAACTGTACAAAGCCTGACCCAAGAGTTTGCCGTAGCCGCTTTTTGTTGGTCGAATTACTCGATGGCTCAAATATACTGAAGCACAAGCAGCCCCGGGTTTAGAACCCTCTATACCGTAAATACCTGTTGTTGGTTCAGCATCGCCGTGAAATATATAAGGCGCAGCAAAGGTAACTAGAGAGCGCATGGCTGAATTGCGGTAGCAAAGTGCTCCTGCCGGATACGGGATGTAACCTGCTTTATGAGGATCGACGGTGATAGAATCAGTCTCGCCGAGCGCTTCAAATTGGGTGGTTACGTAGGCACTTAACGGTGAAATTGGTGGGGGAGCGGAGCGAAAGAGTAGGGGTTCGATTTCAAAGTCATCGCGCAATATAGATGCAAAATAGCCTCCCCAAGCTGCATCAGCATGAACTGTAAATTCTAAACCTTGTTTGCGATATTCGTCCCGCAGATTGAGAATCTCCCGCAGCGGGTCAACTGCACCTTCTTCAGTGCTTCCCATCACCGCAACTACTGTGTACACCGGTCTTTTTTCTACCAAGCATTTATCGAGGTGAGCGCGCAGAACATCTATCTTCATTCGACCGTTCGCATCCACATCAACGTCTTGCATGTGAGACGCTCCCATGCCTAACAGTGCTGCTGCTTTGGGGAAAGAGTAGTGCTTGCTGCCCGGTACAAAAAACAAAGGTTCTGGCACATCGCTCAGGAAATTTTTGGCAAACTTTTGTATTCCCAAATCTTGCAGCGAATATTTTGACACAGCATCTGAGAGGACAGTCGAATCGATATCACACTCCGATTCTAGACGGGCGGGCAATCCTAGAATGTCATCGGCTTTGAGGTTGAGCAGTTGCCAAACGGTTAGTTCAATTAAAGGCTTCACCACCAAAATACCATCTTCGTAAAAAGAAACCTCGATATTTTTTGCTTCTTTCAAGTCGTTGATTACAGCTTGTTGCAAAGCAATGGGATAGAACTTGAGATTTCTAGCTGACCATAGAGCCTCTATATTGGCAACTGTACCCCCACAAGTTATGTGTCCCCAGGGAGCAATCTCTTCCTCATTTTCCGGGATTTTGTATCCCAGCATGAGGCACAAATCGTTACCGACGATAATTTCCAGGTAGGTCGTTGCTGTTGATGCTTCAAATGCTACGTTATTGGGGTTGTAGAGCATCGCCGCGAAGTAACCAACCACGCTCGGCATTGTCAAATCCCAGTCCATGTGCCCTTGATAGCGCATGCTGAAGAAAGGAACTGAATTTTTAAGAAACTCCAGCAATGAGTGATAGCCCTCATTGAAATTCTCCATTGCCTGTAAATATTCTGGAGACTGCTTAATTTCGTCTGTAATGTGCTTGGGATCTTCTGGATGATAATTATTTCTCCATTCAGCCTGGTCGCGAATTGCTTCTACAATTAAAGTCTCCAGCACGCCAGCATTTTCTCCCTTTGGCCCCATAAACCATGCTTCAAGGGAGCGCGTTCCTGACGTGCTGTCCAGTTTTGGAAGGTTGGAAGAACGGGAAAGTTCTTGCAGGTTGCGGCGGGCTTTTTCAAAGCCTTGACTTTGAGTGTCTCTTGGAGTATTCATCAAACAATAATTCCTGTGTTGTTAGGTTCGCGCCATAAATCATGCTGTTGTTTCTCTATTGGTACAGTACCGATAGAGAGTTTTGAACGAGAGCGGCTGTTAACACCAATAGTTGCGCTCATTCAAGCCTGTCACTGAGGCAAAATCTTTGCTAGTTGCATTTCATTTGGTTTTAATCGCATTTAGTCCCGACGGAAGTTTAACTTCAGTCGATACATTTTCCTGCGTGTCAATAGAGCCGCAAAAACCAAAGGTTCGGTAGTTTGCTCGGTCTGACTTGTTTTATCCGCTTGTACGGTATTAAAATACCTGTATAGCAGTATAAGTAATAAATTTTACGTTTGTCAAGTTAAAATTTCGCTGCGGATATCATATGTAGCCAATACAAATGATTTATGCAAGTTTTGCAGCAACTCTCATTTGCAGGAACCTTGGAATCGATTAGGTAAAGGCTCTTAACACTTCTGCGCTACCAACAGGCTTCAATTTTTATGTGCAACTGATATATTGCCTTTCGCGCGCCTGCACCATCTCGAATGCTGTTGAGGGGAGTAGCGCTTCGAGGCGGGTTTTGAGGTCTTAAATGTTACACGCGTACAAAAAGCTCGAAATTTTGACAGTGTATGTTTCCCAATTTTGTGGGCTTTCTGGTTTTTATAGCTCTCCATTGCCCTCACTTTCCTTCCACTTCCACCTGCAACTGATACACACTCAAACTGGGATGTTCGCCAAGTAGCCGCCAGCAATATCCCTCAGCAGTTGGGGTGGGTCGCGTTCCTTGGCTATAGAGGAATATTGGCTCGTTTCTCATCAATGCGGTGAATATCTGCCGCTCCCTGTCTTTGCCATCATCCCAAATCAGGTGAGCTTTGCCGAAGTACCCAACACCCATCAAACTAGCGAACAACCATTCCATGAGAGCTAGCTGCTGTTCCTGAGTTAACGCGGTTGACCGCAAGTATCGATTTCGGGTGGCTGGGATTTGGGTTTGAGGGAGGCGATGAGGGCGGTGGCGAGGTTGAGGTACTTTTTCATTTCTTAGTTGGCGTAGGTTTTCACCTGAATCGGTACGACAAGGGGTGTTTTGTTAGCGCCATCAATTCGATACGTTATTCCAGCCATTTCACTTCCCGAACGGCTGTCCCCACCACTGCCAACACTCTTTATTGAAGGGCGACTTCCACTTATAAATCAGCTCTGACTCCAATTGCAACCGCTGTTTGCGATTACCGGGCGCTCCGTACCAAAATGCAATACCCACAGCCGCATCCAAAGAATAACTCCGGTGCAATCCGATGTAATTTTCAATGTATTTATGACAATCGTGGCTCATCCACCGCTGTTTTGGAGTGCGCTGCGTTTCTCCGACGTACAGCAGCAGCGGGAGCGCGTTATCGATAACGAAGTAGAGGCAAGTGCGATCGCCCGAATCGGGTCGATCGCAAAATGAAAGGTTTTGATACTCCCCAGGGCTAAAGCCACGGAGATTCTTGAATGAATCGGAAAACTCTCAAAGGCGTTATCAAATCACCTCTATTCGCTCAAAACAACTACCCGTACAAAAGGTATTGCAATTGCGCTTACTTTAAATTGTGTTTGCTTGTCAGTATCCATCACATTTGCCAGATAGGTACGCAACACACATTCTGCCATTACTTGTCAGTTATACAGGCTTATTACATGAATGGTAGTGGTGGCTCACTGCGCCGGGATTTCTCCGATACTAGACAAGTTTCAACACGTAGATGGGTTTTTTATTAGAGAGTCGATGGCAGGGTGTCCCCCACCACCTCTCCTACAAAACCGTGCTTGCGACTTTCACCGCACACGGCTCCTGAGTGATGTAATCCTGGGTATGGATATAGTACGAACGCATCAGAAATGATTCATACCACTTGATAGTTTTCCTTTTACCCCTACATCCCACCATCAGATTTTTCTGTGGTATTAGGCTTTTAAAGGGTTACTCAGTCTCCATCTTTTACACCACCCGGCGCTGTCAGCATATCTCTACTATTACGGTAGAGCTTTGGCTTCTGCAACCATCTCTCACACTCACAGCTTACGGCTAGCAACCTACTTAATTATTTAAGGGCTGTGAGTGCTTTACTTCGTTCCAAATACACATTGTTTGAGTTTTTAGTGCGATGCTATCCACCGGGTTTATGGGCGGTGCTTATAGGTCGAGTAAACAATCGCCTATGCCCTATCCTTGCCTTTTGGCTTGGTCTTAATCAGTCTTTACCGTGTTTTGCGACGGGTTTATTCTGATTGAGCCGTTAGACCATCTTAGATAACGATGGTTCAGACACATCTTTGCTTTCGCTGCACATGAACTCTTGCTTGACAGTTACCAGTTTCGGCTACCAGTAGTCTGTCTTTTATCCCCGCTTTACCCTGTTAGTTGCTACCTGACAAGATAGGGGATATGCTTTAACCGCTGCACTTGCGGACTGGGATTAAGAATGACCCGCACCCAGATGTGTATCCAGTTATTATGACTTTATAGTCATCCTAGTCATCCCCCAAGTATTGTTACTCAGTTTCGGCTAAACGAATCGCACACTTACAATCTAATTATAACAAATCTTTAGATCCATTATGTAAATAAATATTAAAGGCGGTTGAAACCGCTGCCGACTTCCTCCTCATGTCTAAAGCCAGAGGCACGCCGGGCTCGTTTTTCGGTGAAGTTGCAGGGTAAAAGGGTCGAGGGTATCGGAGTAGCAAGGATTGGGAGTTAACTCGAATAAAGTTCCATGCTGCGGTTGCGGGCGTGCTAGCAAATTGCTGACACTCGAAAATTCGGTTTTTCCAAGAATGTAGGGCATCAGCGCTCATCGCCAATTTAGATGCCCGACTCGGATAGTTGGAGTTGAATTTGGGGAAAAGTTCGAGTTGTTTCACAAGTTTGGAAAGATTCGGATTACATTAACTTTTCCATTTCAACAGCAGCCAAACGAGCTTGAAGTACCAACAAGTTTATCGGATCTATGGCGATACGAAAAGTCATTACTTTCAAGTTTTGGGGGACGTATTTACTCAACCGACTCTCTACTTGACTCGAACACACTATCAAATCAAATTGATCCAGGTCGCATTTATTATTTTGAACGGTTTCGAGGGTAACTGCTTCTGACTCTACGTGATGCACGTTGTACTCGATTATCTCCTTCATCGCTTCGCTGCTAATTTGTTCTTTACATACGAATAACAGCTTGGCATTGCGGGGCAGCGGTGAAATACAGCTTAACAATTGCATATCGGGTTGCACGTCAATTCCGATTATTTCTTTGTTGGGATCTGCCAGCTTCGCTACATCCCACAAGTTTTTAATAGTTGTTACCACCAAATCTGCCGCCAACAACTGTTGAACTGATTCTGCTTCCTTATTTTTTAACGTGTTCCAATCAATTGATACTAAAGCTAACCCGGTTGCAGATTGAATGCTGCTGCCAATATCGATACTATCTGGGAAAAAATTCACAAATGCTACGTTGATTTGATGGCGATCGACAAGGACTGCTTGAGCGTAAGCCGCTGCTGAAAACTCCGACACGCTCAGCCCACTTTGAGATGCAGAACGAAAAGCTTGATCGAGCAAGTCGTAGAAACTTTTCCGGGCTATTATTTGTTTCACAGACTGGGAATCGGCGATAAAAGTTCCTTTGCCCCGCAGACCTATCAAATATCCTGAATTAATCAGTTCGTTGTACACCAAGGCTACAGTATTGTGGTTGACTCCTAAATGCTTTGCTAAATGAACGCCCGGTGGTAGTGGCTGGTTCGGCTTGAGACTGCCCCGCACGATCAATAGCTTAATCTGCTCGGTAATTTGAGCGGCAATTGTTAGTGGCGCTCCAGTATCCACAACAATAGGGAGTAAAACCGGGTCTTTCATGTAAGCTGGCATATTTGTGACTATTTTAGTAATTAATCTTTTTGACATTCAAGCAATTTCTAAAATTCAGTACGAAAAGCGCCCTCTCTCTTAAAATGTATGTTTGCACTCCGCTTTTTGTGGGTACTTTTCTATCCATTAATTAAGTTTACATATCCACAGACGCCCGGCGTATTCCCCATCAGTCCACAACGGTTTAGAATAGCGTTCGATTGTGCGGCCGTCCCTCAGTTGAACTTTATCGTGAAATTCTAGCTGAGTCTGCTTGTAAATTTCTGTTATGTTCTTGAGAAAAACTTGGGGATTGTCGAATTGTTCGGCAACAAACTGCAACGCTAGGCGATCGGATAGTGACCTGATAATAAATTCAGGTACATTCCAGATTTTTAACACACTGGGAGTCAGCCCTGAAATTTGTCTCTGGCTGTTTACTAACAAAATTCCAGAGTTTGCATCTTGATTTTTTAACTTGTCTGAAATTGGCAACATCAAAAAGTGATTGGGGTTCGGGGTTACTTTTTATTAAGAAAAATAAATATTTAGTTTGTTTCTCCAATATTTAATTTTCTTATCACACTTTTAAAACTGTAGAAGGACAGTTTTACCTACTTACAATACATCCTACCACAACTGAAACACGAAAGTTCCCAGATAACACTGGTTGACTGGTACTACGGGTCGCTCCTGGCTATCCGGTGATTGATATAGCTTATGTGTCTCAGGGTAAGGATTTCAGCGATTTCATCGCCAAATCTTTGTGCTTTTCGATACAGTAGACCTCTCCCATAATTCTAATCCCTTCCCCCGCTTGGTTTTGGGAACCCGGCCCCCTAAAGGGCCCAGGGCTGTTTCATTCTCTTGTAGGGGCGGTGCCAAGAGTGCCCGCCCGATCTCTGAAACACCTACAAAATCGTGGAGGGGGAGGGTAGGCACGGGGGCACTACCCCTACAAAACGATGATTCGTCTGAGAATGAAACAGCCCTGCTCAAGGGCCTGGCTGCCAAAACCAACGCTTCAATAAGGGTTTCAACGGTCGAGCGATAAAAACTGCCCGGTTTCATGATCTAAATTTTACTGTTTTTTTTCAGCTTGTAGGGACTTTTATTGACACATAACGATCGCACCTATTCGCCATCTTACTAATCCACATACCACCAAAATTTTTCGATTTTCAGCGAAATCTTTCCGATGCTACTCTCCAGATTTTTAGTAATCTAATTAGATGTTCGACAAAGATTCTTTTTTGAGTCTTTGACTTATTCGCTCTTTTTTGAGCTGGGGTCAGAACTCCGTGACGAGGTTTTTTATGAGGAGTATTAATTAACGGTTATCCTACATAAGCTTTATCCCCTTGAAACTTTTGTGAGGTTAAGAGTGACAATCGCTGCTTTCTCCAAATGTTTATGTCGGCTGTTGATCCGGTTTCTCCTACTACTACGTCAACAATCTCTTTACCGGATGAAAAGTAGGTAAGTTATGCAGGTACACCAATGTCAACAGAATTTGATCTGCGATCGTTAGTTTAGGGGGGCGACCACTGCCGGGTTTAATGAGCCGAGTTTTCTGACTTTACGCAAGATTTTTTTTGACGAGCATACAGATTTTCGGCATTAGTAATTAGTTGTATTAATTGGTCGGAGTCTATACCCAACATTCTTTGAGTCTCGGATGGATGCTTTTCAAGATATTCTCGAAGTTGGCTCATGTTGAGAGGGGGTAAAACTTCATTATAGCTTGTAAAAGTATAGTCATTTATTGCACATGACATGGGAGGCGTTAAATCCCTCCCCCTTCGCTTTTACTTTGAGCGGATTAACCCGCCTCGGCTGAACTACGCAGCTCTCTATCAAGAGTGCTAAAAGCATTTGGGATTGCTTTTCTGAGGATGTTATAAGAACCATTAACATCGGAATTAATTAATTGACCGATTGATGTTCTGTACAATCCTCTTTTGATTCGCCTGCCACTAAATATGACATTCGACGCATCAATATGTCCGTAAACAGGAATTGGATCTAGGTTCAAAAAGCTCGACTTAGAGGTGTAAGACTCTTCTTGAACTATCACTTTAATTCCCACCAATCGAGTTTTGTATTCCAACATCTCAATTAGTCTAGCGTGAGGAATGCTGACAAAGTTTTGATTAGTTTGTTTGGACAGGTCTATTCCGGTTTTCCACTGTGCATTTTTACCAATTACTAGCGTCCCAATTTGATGCGCCGTCAAAATATCGACGATTAATCGGCTGGTGTGATGCAAGTAATTATCTACTTTTTGGTGGCGACACCGGGTCAAGCGTTGAATCCGTGATGATGTCTGGCTATTTCCTTTTAATTGAGACTGCAATTGGGCTTTACGTTTGTTGTAGAACTGGTTAATCGATTTGAGTGGTCGCCCGTTAACCAAAAGAGGGATAAATCCCGGTTGATTTGAAGTTAGCGCCAGTAAATTGTCCAGTCCCAAATCAATACTAGCTACGAAGTTGTTAATTCTAGCGGTGGACTCCGGTTCATCGTAAATTACCTCAATTACATAAGCATCGCATTTGGGAACCAATCTAACTTGACAGATTTGTTCGGGATTTATTTTGGTTTTGATTGAAATTTCAGTACCCGACAGTTTAATAATTCCACTCTTTAACTGCCTGCTGCTAATCGCTTGCTTTGTATAAACCAGGATGTTTCGACCTTTTACTTTATCTTTGTACTTAGGTAGTTTTGGACGACCCGTAAATTTAGAGGCATCTTTTTTGTAAGCTTTGAGAGCTTCAAAAAACGATTTCCAATTTTTATCTAACAACATCAAGATTTGCTGGCTTACTTTTGCGGGTATTGCTTTGTAAGCTTCGTGAGATTTCATGAGGCGATTCATTTCGTTGTAATTGATGTAGCCCCATCCATACACAAAGCTTTGACGGATCGCATAATTGGCTGCATTGTAAAGATTCTTCGATTTGAAAGCTAGTTCGTCAATCTGAGCAAAACGGTGTTCGGTAGATTTGATGATGTGACGTTCTGTTAGCTGCATTCTGAACCTCCTTCTTTCAGCTCGGCGATTGTGGGGAGTAGTCAACTATAATTAAACCACTTTCTGTCTGTCATGCCGGATGTGGCAATGCCAGAGGGCTTGGACGCCTCCCCATGCGGTTGTGTAACTTATTATTGTTTTAGCGTAGTTTGATAGTTTTATTTTTAACATCCTGATTACAGGATACCACAATCGCTTATCCCTGCTTACAAACTGAATGAAGTTTTATAATACTTTAAGAGCGATCGGTCAACCATTTCTTTTTGGGAGATGTCTAAAAAAATCAGGGCAAATATAAACTATTAATTTTGGCTCATCAAATATGAATTTGTCAAGTTCGCGACTTTTCCAGACTCTCCCTACATATTGTTCTTCAAGCCATTGCGACTGAGAAGATATCTCTAACAGCCGACCGCATTTAAATTTAATAATTGCATAAATATTCAATTCCGGCTTTTGGTATACTTCTGTTATTTGTTTAACAAATTTTTGAGGTTCTTCTAAATAGTGAGAAGCTAACTGTAAAGCTTGGAACTCGTTTTGTGAGTCTATAACGTATTTTGGGAGACTCCACAACTCTATAAAATTTCGATTTATACTCACTATTCTTCTGTTATTATCGACTACAAGAATTCCCGTATTAGATTGACTTTTCCCTTGATATAATTTGCTCATAATTGTGATGTTTGGGTATTTTTGATGAAGCATACCTAAAGCAAGTCTAACAGAGTTGGGAAGCAACTTGCTCTGGTTGCACGATCAGCCCATAAAATAGGTAGGTCGGTACGAATAAACTTCGCTGTGTCAGGACAGACGCAGAACTGACACTTTCACAAAGGCCTGGGATCGGTTTTCCGATCGGTACGTCTCTAATCGCCAATTAATTGGACAAACGTGGACTCAGCATACAAAATAAAACCAAGACGCCTCAAAAGCGGTCATTCTTTTTGGCATACCTGCTGGCATTACAGGACAGAGGCTATTGATACTGTTCGATGAAGACCCGCCTCAATGGGGCGTTTCTTAGGGATAAATCCCCCTCGGATTTCTCCGGTAATGTTTTCCTCGTCAATGTTAGTGGGGCTTGTCGTGCCGGAGACACTTCCTTAGCTAAATAGAGATGTTTAATCTCCGGCGACATAGCTATGGGCTGGAAAGCACCCATAGGTGTCGTGACCTTACTAACGTAGCCTGGTTAGAGACTTAGACTGGCTATCTTGTCCACTTTTGTCCAGTGTTTAGCGGATAGCAACGCTTACGTGTCTGGCAATGAGAGAAAAAAGAATAGAACACGGTAGGGCCACTCAAGGGGCATTAGTCTACTTGACTGGTTTTAGTATACTGCTTTATTATTATAATATACTGGCGCTTAACAAATTTCGCCCCCTAAAGGCACCAAATCTAGTCAAAGTAAAATTATACGGCAGGAGTGGATCTATGCAGTGGCTGTTAAGTTTGGCAGAAGAATATCGGAATCTCCTCCGAAATGGACATTTTTACGAAACCTTGGCAGTGACTTCAACGCCAGAGGAGATTAGAGGTTGGATTCGCCAGTTATATCACCTATCCCGCGATTTTACCTCGGCGCTATCTCTGCGCCATGCCATGTGCCACGACCCTTATTACCAAGGGTGCTTTGCCCGACATGCGATGGAGGAAGTCGATCACTGCGAACGGCTAATTGAGTGGATGCACACATATGATTTTCTGGAACCCGATGAGAGTCCAACTAACGTGCCGGCAACCCTTGAAACCATATCAGTAAACGCATATTGCTTTCGTTCAGTCCTGCGCGAATCAAACGCACACCAAATCATTACACTGAATTTAATCTCAGAAGGGGTGTCCTATGACTTCTTCTGTGCAGCGAGTCCGAAGCTTGCAAAGCTGGGGCTGCAAGCGGGTCGCTACTGGCAAATCCATAATCAGATTGACCAACAGCACCTAGCAATGGGACTTGACCTGATTCCTCAATGCGAGAAAGACTCATCTTTGGGTAAGGTCTACGCTCGGATTGCTTGGGAAATGACTTGTTTGTACGGTCAGATGCTGGACTCTTGGAGCCTTCTCGGTAACAAAACTACCGGGGACAGACACGAGCTTTCAAAAGTTGCAGCTTTGACAAGGTAATTGCGATCGCCCGCATTGATAGCAGCAAAAATAGCGGTGGCGCCCAGTGGTGGTGGTGTTTTCGATTAGCTTTTTGCTGCTATTCCACGCCTTGAGGTGAATGTTGCCATACCCGAGCCTTTCAGCCTTCAACCAACTTTGCGCTGCGATTCTCTCAAATGGCGTGCTACCAACAGCATTACTTGATTTTCCTCAGTCTCGTCCTTGAGCTCAGATAAGGCTCGTTCGATCCTCAAGAGCGGATGTTCTTCTCTCATCCTTCTTGTTTCAAAGTCATTCTCTTGGGAAACGATGCGAACTACGCTAGCGCACTCGCTACGCGGACGCAACCGGGCAATCACTTCCATGCACCGCCATTGATTGGGTAGAAGCTTTGCGGGAAGCAGCTTCGAGGGTGGGAGCAGCGCTGCCCGAACGCGAACACAGCCTTAGGGAAATAGAAATAGCAGCGAAGTGGGAGATGCGCCGGGGGATACTGGCTGCGGTGTACGCCCAGTGCCGGGATTGGCTGTGGGGCGAAGTAGGAAGTGGCGCCCTCAACCACTTGATTGCCGAGAGGAGCATGAGTCGAGAGGCGATCGCCGAGTTGGGATTGGGCTACTACCACAGCAAGAATGAAGTTGCAGCAGCGCTCAAAGAGCAGAATTACGACTTAGAGATTGCCGAAGAAGTGGGCGTGTTGACCCGCAAGTGGGAAGGGTTAGGAACTGTAACTTAATTTATGGACAAAGCTACCCATCATTGACTATTTGGGTAGCTTTTTGAGCAAATTGTGGCCGCACGAGACTATTTGCCCCTGGTTCAATTTGTTTTTGCCCCCGTGCCATTGGATGACAGATG